>NZ_JADYXE010000099.1:0-3190 GCF_015864465.1 Pseudoalteromonas sp. SWN29 | reverse complement strand
TTAAACCCTGAACAAGAAATCGTCAAAGCGGAGAGTGCATAACGTAGTGATCGCGACAACTAGTTTGACAAACACCGACTTTAATTTAAATTTTATACATAAATTTAGAAAGTTGCGTATTACTTGCTCTTCAGGACAACGGAGAGCGAAGTTTTTCCCAGCCGCAGCGTATTTCAATATTTGCAGAGCATCAAATGCTTCACTAAAAGCTACATTATTTTGACTTAATAAAGTATCAAATTTCTGACATAAATAATAAAATGCTTTTTGTGAAGAAACTCTTTTTAAGCCATCTTTAGTATTATCTAAACTTGGGAAGTTAGGAATTAAGGGCAGCTTTTTACCTTTCCTAGGATATTCCTTGCTTATGCTAAGAGCATTATCATACAACCTCTTAACTTGAACTACAGGAAGTGAATAAGTTAATGCAGTATCGTTTACTGAGTATAGCTCTAGCGATTTAAGTGCTTTAGCATAGTCTAATAATTTTATTTTTTTATCTACTTCAACCTTATGTGTAAAACCTTTAAATGATGGTGTGATTAAATCAAAAATCTTACCCGCATATGGGATCGAATAATCTTGCTCTTGTTTTATACTATAAAGTTCAATTCTTTCAATTAAACTTTCGCCAGGTATGGACTCCTTAAAATGAGCTCTCCCTACGCATTCAGATAAAAAATACTTAGAGACAGTATATGTTTGATTCATTACAATAAAATACTGTATGTCCTTCAAGTGTAAATAACTATTCATAGTCGATACTGTGGCTTTATGACCAAGGAAATGAGACAAAAAAAACATTTTTGAACGAGTATTTTCTTTAATTTTTAATCTTTTGTTAAAGTGCTCAATAAAGCCTTGATCAAATAAGTCACCTTCAAATATGGAAGAACATTGCTTTCCCATTAATACCAAGTTTGGGTTTAATCTGCACCAAGTCCAATTAGCAAAACTATGTCTTAGGTGATGAACTCTTAACGTATTATCCTTCGTAAAGTAATGCATCAGCCTTGTTAGTAGCTCGTATGCTTTATTTACGCTGGTAGAGCAGTTAAATAGCAATGAATTTGATGGTTTATTTTCAGTGTTTTTTTGAACGTCATAAAAACTTCTTAGCTTGGCTAAATGTTCTTTTGGCCATAACGCATCAAGAGGTAGTTCTCTTTTAGCTGAAGGTGTTTTTAAATCCCTTATTATATTTGGTCTCATAAATAGTAGAACCCAATCAAATTCACCTCTATTTGGCACAACAGGTGATAACTGAATATCACCGAAGTAAAGCTTAGCAGCTTCATTACGTCGCAGACCACTATAAAAACAAAAGCACATTAACAAATATGCATATAACTCAACCTTACTGTTATTGAGACTATGACTTAAATGTTCAAGAATTGCGCTTGCATGACTTGCTGACACTAAATTAGCATCTACCATGCTTTGTACTGGTGCAACCTCAATATCATCAATACACAAGTCTTTGACAATTTCTGACTCTATTAAAAATACAGAAAAATAGTATAAATACTTTTTACGTTGGGCCGAATTAAAATATTCACTCGTATCATTTAGCTTTATTGCCCAATCAGATGCTGATATTAATGCTAAATCCGTTTGTACAAATACAGTTAAAAATGGTTTACTAATACTTTTTACATAATCAATGACAGTATCTACTTTTAACCTCTTTTTATTTACCCCTCCCTCTTTCAAGAGATAATAAAGCCAACCACACAAAATATTAAAATAAATACTATTTTTATTATTTTTCAGTTCTTGTTCTACAAATTTAATGCACTATGACCTTGAAACTCTTTGGCTATTAAGTTTCCTTAACCTTTTATAAGTACACTCTAACTTAACTATTATTAACTTAGGCTCAATATAATCAAAACTGTCACTATCAAATGACAATAGCTTATTAAGCTCATTGAATTTTTTAGGTTGTTTTGCTATTTCGTCGGCAACTAATGCCTTATTACTTATTAATCTTAAAAAGGCTGTTTGAGGTAGCTCAGTGCAGGTCGTAGGTCCTAAATACATCTGATAGTCGATAGGGCTGAGGTTGATTATAGTATCTACTTTTCTAAGTGCTCGTAATTTTAGAAGTGACAAGCTTTTCCAACTATCACCTGATGCACATGTTAAGTAAATTGTTATATATTCTATTAATTTATTTTTATTTATTTGTTTTTTTTCAAGTCCATCAAAAGAAGCTTTATGCTGTAATAATAAGAGTACAACGGCATCACATAGAACATACCGCTTCTCCTGGCTTCTGGTTTTACTATACCAAAAAACCAAGCCATCTAAATAAACCAAAGCATTAGGCTTATTAATAATTGTAATAAGCTCATCAAAGCATATACCGGTTGTCATATATAAGAATAAAGCCAACCGACCATAGCAAGCTTCTACAGTTAAATTGGCAGTCGGTGTTTTTAACTCTTTGCTTAAAATTGACTTTAGTTGTATCGCCGGAGCTAATTTCATTAATTCAGCAGGTGTGGATATAGGCTTGTCGCGCTTTAATAGAACTATTTTGGGAACTTTTGGAGATTCAATTCCAAAATTTTTTAATGCGTAATTTAATATTGAATCAATAAGTAAAAGCTGAAGCTGCTGTATAAGTAAGTCTTCATTAAGCCATATTTTTAAAGTATCCATTTCGCTAGAGAGAACTCTATCATCTGATTTTTTAAAATAGTGAAGCATTAAATTACACAGATTATTATACTCATTAAAAAGGGCATCATCGCTATATCGAATACCAAAACCTGTATTTGATAAATTTTTATAAGCATGCTTTATCTCTTTAAAACACGAGTGTGATTTTCCTTTCTTTTCAAGGTCATTTAGATAAGAGCGGAATCTAGGCTTTTCCATCCAGCCTCCATAAATAGTTTATTTAAAACAGGCAACAATGTATTTACAGCGCTAGGATAGTTCAGTGTAGAATAATGAGCGAGCGGAACTTCACCAGATTGCCAATGACCTAGCTGGAAATTTATTAACTCTGAGTCAACGTTATTATAAAGTAAATTACTTTTTAACCAATGCCTGCCGACATTTGCGGGTATTTTATACTCATCCGGTAATCTGCTGACTAATTGTCCCCCTGTGTCAGGATAGTTGTCGCCTCAATTAATTTACAAATAAACAGGGCGCGGTAAGTTAAAGTAAGTGAATT
>NZ_JADYXE010000098.1:0-3311 GCF_015864465.1 Pseudoalteromonas sp. SWN29 | reverse complement strand
GGAGCGGTACACGAGGCTCGAACTCGTGACCTCGACCTTGGCAAGGTCGCGCTCTACCAACTGAGCTAGTACCGCATTTTTACTTCTTCAGTTATTTTACGTTGGTGCGCGACAAGTCGCGTTCAACATTCTAGCAACTGAGCTAGTACCGCATTAATTGATGGTAATTCAATCACTCAAACACACTAACCCCGCGTGGGTTATCGTCTTGAGCGGGGCAGGATTCTACAATAATACGGAGTGTTTGCAAGTGTTTTTTACAAATTAAAGAAATTTTCTCTATAGACTTTTAATTCCATAATAGAATCTTTAATGTCATCCAAAGCAAGGTGTGAGCCTTTTTTGTTCACTTTTGCAAGAACTTCAGGTTTCCAGCGACGTGCTAATTCTTTAATAGTACTTACATCTAGATTTCGGTAATGAAAGAAGTCTTCAAGCTCGCGCATGTACTTATTCATAAAGCGGCGGTCTTGCCCAATTGAATTACCACACATTGGCGAAGCGCCAGCTGGAACCCACTGCTTTAAAAACTCTATAGTTTGTTCTACAGCATAAGTTTCATCAAAGGTACTTGCTTTACAGCGCGCTGTTAAACCCGACTTGCCATGCTGAGTGGTACACCACTCGTCCATGCCATCAAGGAGCTCATTACTTTGATGAATGGCTATAGTTGGCCCTTCGGCTAATATATTCAAGTCTGCGTCAGTGACAACCGTCGCAATTTCGAGTATTTTATCGGTCTCTGGTTCGAGTCCGGTCATTTCAAGATCGAGCCAAATTAAATTTGATTTATTAATAGTCATAATTACCTAAGCGGTGCTTTCCTTTAGATCCAACGCATTTCGATATATCATATTAGCATCAACCGTCGAGCTAAAGCTTTTTTTAGGAAAAGCGACATTTAACTAAGGTTATAGGCCTCCAGTGGCAAAACAAAAAAAATTAAGTAAAGGCCAATCGCGTCAGATCAAGGCCAATCACCAAAAGCGCATTAATAGCGCAGACTCAAGACCGGCTAAAAAAGGGGCGCAAGAATGGCAAACCGATAACTTAGGTCAGGTCGAGAGCGCAATTGTGATCAGTCGTTTTGGCCAACACGCCGATGTAGAAACTGAAAATGGCGATGTACTGCGCTGTAATATACGCCGCACCGTATCAAATTTAGTATGTGGCGATGAAGTATTGTTTCGCCGTGCAAAAGTAAGCGAAGGTGATTTAGCGGGTGTAATTGAAGCTACGCAAGAGCGCCGCTCGCAGCTTACTCGCCCAGACTTTTACGACGGTGTAAAGGTTATTGCAGCCAACATTGACCAAATACTGATGGTATCGGCTGTATTGCCTGAGTTTACCCCTAGCATTATCGACCGTTATTTAATTGCCTGTGAAGATATGGGCATTGAGCCAATTTTAGTGCTTAATAAAACCGATTTAATTGATGAAGCGGGCCTTAGTGAAATACAAAAGGTTCTCGATATCTACCGTAAACTCGACTACAAAGTACTTCTTGTTAGTAATATATCGGGTGATGGAATCGATGAGTTAAAAGAAGTACTTGTTGATAAAAATAATATTTTTGTTGGCCAAAGTGGTGTGGGTAAATCAACCCTCGTTAACACTGTTTTGCCAAATGCTGAAATATTAACTAAAGAAGTATCTGAAAACAGTGGCCTTGGCCAACACACAACAACTGTTTCACGCCTTCACCATTTACCAAGCGGCGGTAACTTAATCGACTCGCCAGGAATTCGTGAATTTGGTTTATGGCATTTAGATGTTGATCGTGTAACGTGGTGTTTTAAAGAGTTTAGAGAATTTATAGGCGGATGTCGCTTTAGAGACTGTAAACATCTAAACGATCCGGGTTGTATAGTTAAAGAAGCTGTAGCTGATGGCAAAATTTCGCAATTGCGCTTTGACAGCTACCACCGAATTTTAGAAACAATGGCTGATGGTCGTGCCGGTTCTCGCGCACCTCGCGTATAATTTAGGAAAAAACTGTGAGTTTAGACAAATTTAAAATCGCAATGCAGTATGCAATGCCAAAACATTTTATTTCGCGCGTAGTAGGTAAATTAGCTGCTGCTAAAGCGGGCGCTTTAACAACCACGTTAATTAAACTATTTATTAAACAATACAAAATAGACATGAGCGAAGCACAATATTCAGACCCTGCTCATTACAAAAGCTTTAATGAATTTTTTACCCGTCCTTTAAAAGACGGCGTGCGTCCAATGGTAGAAGATAGTGACATTATTATTCACCCAGTGGATGGCGCAATCAGCCAACTAGGCGATATTGTTGACGGACAGCTAATACAAGCTAAAGGTCACGATTACAGCTTACAAGCACTGCTAGGCGGCTCACAAGATGATACAACACCATTTTTAGGCGGTAAATTTGCGACTATTTATTTAGCCCCAAAAGACTATCACCGTATCCATATGCCTATCGATGGCACCTTAAGTAAAATGATTTACGTACCAGGTGATTTATTTTCAGTAAATCCGCTTACAGCGCAAAATGTGCCTAACTTATTTGCACGTAACGAACGCGTAGTCGCAATTTTTGAAACTGAAATTGGTCCGCTTGCTATGGTACTTGTTGGCGCAACAATAGTGGCAAGTATCGAAACTATTTGGGCAGGTACAGTAACACCACCAGCAGGTAGCGATGTATTTAGTTGGAAATACCCAACCACAGGCGATAACGCCATCAGACTTAAAAAGGGTGAAGAAATGGGCCGCTTTAAATTAGGCTCTACTGTGGTACTTGCATGGGGTGCTGATAAAGCTGAAATACTGGATGATCAACTACCAGAAGTGGTTACTCGCTTAGGCACTGCATTTGCAAAAATTAACGACTAAAATCAATCGTTAATCAGAAATCAAAAAACCGCGTTTATTTAAACGCGGTTTTTTAATTTTTGTAGGCGCTTACACGAAAAATGCAGTTTTTAATTTATAACTAATAGCTTACTTACTCATCGGTTTATCTAAAGCGCAGCGCCCTCTAAACCTCTTTGTGAATAAATCACTTAAGATCTTATTGCACAAAGAGAGGCAAAAGTGGAGTAAATGAGAAAACATAAAATATAGTAATTACGAGCTTTGCTCGTCACGCCAGCAAGCTGTGCATCTTGTATCTCTCATTGATAAATGATTAGCTATCATTTATCACATCGAAGTCAGTGAGCTTGCCTGTGCGTCTAGTATTTAATACTGCTCCGTAGATAAGGCCCTGACTTTCTATTCTCAGAAACTGAATGGTATCCAAGCACACTTTTTTTAAGTAGATGCTGTATGTACAAGGGG
>NZ_JADYXE010000097.1:0-3614 GCF_015864465.1 Pseudoalteromonas sp. SWN29 | reverse complement strand
GCCCAAAAGTAGGACCGTTCGAATTTCAAAAACTCGGTACACCATTAAGTCAAAACATGCTTAACTGAATGGTGTTAACTCGAAAGTGGCTCATATTTAGAATATTTTAAACCTAAGCTTTATTCTGGTACAAAGCTCAATGCTTTATCCATTACTGTTAAATCGGCCTGTTTACCATGGCCACTTTCAGAAAGGTGACGTCTAAAACCACGTGCGCCAGGTTGCCCCTGAAAAATACCGAGCATGTGACGTGCTATATGCCAAAAATTAGCACCTAAGCGCATTTCTTCTTCAATGTAGCTGTACATTGAGCGCACTACGTCGTGGCGTGATTGTGTGTTTGCAGCATCACCATAAATTTTTTCATCAACGTCATTAAGCATAAATGGATTACTGTAAGCTTCACGGCCAATCATTACACCATCGATATGTTGTAAATGTTCTAGGCTCTGCTCAATTGTTTTAACACCGCCATTTAGGCTTAAATCGAGTTGCGGATAGTCTTTTTTAAGTTGATAAACACGTGGATAATCAAGCGGTGGAACTTCACGGTTTTCTTTTGGGCTTAAGCCATTGAGCCATGCTTTACGAGCATGAATAATAAAGTCATCACATCCTACTTTATGAGACGCCTCAATAAGCGCACATAAAAACTCATACGAATCTTGCTCATCAATACCAATGCGCGTTTTAACGGTAACCGGAATGCTTACTTCGCTTTTCATTGCTGCAACACAGTCAGCAACTAACTGAGGTTCAGCCATTAAGCATGCGCCAAATCGGCCATTTTGAACTCGGTCTGACGGGCAACCTACATTTAAATTTATTTCGTCATAACCACGCTCACCTGCGAGCTTTGCACATTGCGCAAGCGCTTTAGGATCAGAGCCACCAAGTTGTAGCGCAACGGGGCCTTCGTGTTTATTAAAATGCAAGTAGTCACCACGACCAAATAAAATAGCGCCTGTAGTTATCATTTCGGTATAAAGCACAGTATGTTTGGTCATTTTGCGATGAAAAGTACGACAATGGCGATCAGTCCAATCAAGCATTGGGGCCACAGAAAAGCGTCTATCCAAAGTACATTTATTCAAAGCAAACCTCAGGGTATTAAAGTTATTAAGCACAGCTTAAAAGGCGCTGCATTTTACACAAAAGCCTAACGGGCATCAATGTTAAGAGAACACCTGCAAGCCAAAATAATGGGCTATGCCATTTAAAATATTAGTTACTGCAACAGAGCTTAAAATAAGCCCCATTATTCTACTTATTATACTTGCGCCACTGTCACCAATTAATTTATGTACATGCGTTGCAAGGAGTAATAAAACCAGCACAACTGCTAATACAGCGAGCATCATTGAAGACGTTAATAACTGCTCCACCCATGTATATTTCTCATTACGAGTCATTAACACAGCACCTAACATGGCACCCGGGCTCGCAATAGACGGAATAGCCAGAGGAAAAATGGCAGTCTCCATGCTGTCGCGTACACTGTTAATTTCGGCCTCTGGCTTGCTTTCACCAAATATCATTGAAAGCGCAAAAATAAGTAATATGATACCGCCAGCTATTTGAAAAGCAGAAAGTGGTATTTCAATTGCGTTAAGTAATTGCTCCCCTGCGAGAACAAAAAACAAGAGCACTAATGCAGATACACCTACCGCTTTAAATATAACTTTGCGCTTAAACTTTTCATCCTCACCACGCGTAACTGCAATAAATACAGGTACAGTGCCAATGGGATCAATAACTGCAAAAAAGAAAATAAATATAGCTAACAGTTCATGCATTACCGGGTTTCCTAGGTAAAAAGCGTTTAATAAAAACGCTGCAACTACAACACAGTATGTTAGTATATCACGGCAGCATAAGGATAAGAGTAATGATGAATATAGAATCACTCGTAAGTAAAGCAAAACAAGTTTGTGACAACCGTGGTGCGCGTTTTACGCCAATCCGCGAGAAAGTATTTCGCCTGCTAGCCAGTGCACAAGGTGGTGTTGGTGCATACGATTTGCTTGAGCAATTAAAAGTAACTGAAACAGGTGCTAAACCTGCAACTATTTATCGTGCATTAGACTTTTTAGCTGAACTTGGTTTTATTCATAAAATTGAAAGCACAAATGCATTTATGCTGTGCCATCACTTTGATCATATACACCCAGTACAATTATTAATTTGCGATACCTGTGGTTTTGTAAAAGAGTTACATTCGACCGTTATCTCTCATGAACTAAATAATCTAGCGGCCGAAGGCGGCTTTGTAGTATCAGGGCAAACAATAGAAGCACATGGTAAATGTGAGTCTTGCAGAGCATCATAATTCCGCGAAGTTATCCTTAGTGGCTATACTCACACTATATAGCCATTTCTTAGCACCAATTTAAGAGTACCCACTATGAATGTAGAGTTCATCAATCCGTTTTTATCGTCTTTAATTAATGTTTTAAGCACTATGGCTCAAACTCAATTAAAACCAGGTAAACCACGCATTAAAACTGATGAAATAGCCTGTGGTGATGTATCCGGTCTGATTGGTATGGTTGGCCCGCAAACTCGTGGATCGTTTTCTATTACGTTTGATGAAGAGTTAGCGTTAACCATTATGGAACGTATGCTTGGCGAACGTCCCGACACTATAGACGAAGAAGTAACTGACATGGTGGGTGAAATTACCAACATGGTCACTGGCGGCGCTAAAAACTTACTAGGCGAAAAAGGGTTTGATTTTGATATGGCTACACCTATTGTTGTATCAGGTAAAGGTCATACAATTACTCATAAAAGCCAAGGTAAAAAAATCATCATGCCATTTAGCTGTGATGCAGGTAATGCAAATATTGAAGTTAGTTTCGATAAATTATGAGTTGGCAGCAAAAACAAATTACATTAAAACCCCGCACTCGGGGTTTTCATTTAATTGACGACGAAATACGGTCTCAACTCCATGAAGTTACCAATTATAAGGTGGGTTTACTGCATCTTTTTATTCAGCATACTTCAGCGAGCCTTACCATAAACGAGAATGCAGATCCCACTGTTCGTATGGACATGGAAAGCCATTTCAATAAATTTGTTCCTGAATGTCAGCCTTATTATCGTCATGATTATGAAGGTGACGACGATATGCCCGCACACATTAAAACCAGCACATTAGGCTGCGAGTTAAGTATTCCTATCTCAAATGGCTATTTAGCGTTAGGTACATGGCAAGGTATTTACTTGGGTGAGCATCGTGACTCTGGTGGCTCAAGACGAATTATAGCAACCATTCAGGGCGAGCTGTTTTAGAAAACGTTTCTAATGCTTAAAAGTATTAACCCCTACTTCACTCCAGCTATTTATCCATAACTTCAAAGTACAAAACCTTTCTTGTAGGCGAAAAATCTTACGTCCGCGAAGCGATAGCTTCTAATAACCAAAACTTTAATGCTGAATATTACACATAGAATAAAGTAGATAAGAGGGATTTGAGATTATAATTTTGCTTATTATTTTTAATACAGAGAATTTTGAAAGGATATAAAAAGATTGGAGCGGTACACGAGGCTCGAACTCGTGACCTCGACCTTGGCAAGGTCGCGCTCTACCAACTGAGCTAGTACCGC
>NZ_JADYXE010000096.1:0-3723 GCF_015864465.1 Pseudoalteromonas sp. SWN29 | reverse complement strand
TTGGCTGTTAGAACTCAATCTGTACGAGTGCCCACACAGATGATTGCTTTATATTGTTAAAGAACGTTTTGAGTCGCTTTAGCGTCTCAAGGGATGCGAATAATACACCCTTTATTTTTCGAGTCAACACTTAGTTTTAAATTTCTTTCGATAATTTAAAACCGAAGTTTTATTTAACTCTCTGAGGTAGTTCGTGCCTCGCTATGCGTTGGCGTTTCCCGTCTCAGTGGGGTCGCATTATAGGGAGCGGCGGATTTTACGCAAGCGTTATTTTCACTAAATAGTAATTAAAATTAAGCCCCCTGCAAGTACACACGATAAGCACAAGTTATTAACAAAAACCTGTTGATAACTCTGCTTTTGAACTTTAAAACTAAACACTTTTATCCTGATGTGATAAGTTGCGGTCACTTTTTTTAACTCATGTATTTAGGCAGTATCCATGACAGACATAATAAATAGTATAAGTGCCCTTCTATGGGGGCAAGTTCTCGTCTACTTATTAATAGCAGCGGGCCTCTTCTTTACTTTTCGACTAGGCTTTATTCAATTTGTGCAATTCCCACATATGTTCAAAGTTATGTTTGGTTCTCGTAAATGTGCCGATAACGAAATTTCATCCTTTCAGGCTTTTTGTACTTCATTAGCAGCTCGTGTCGGTACTGGTAATATGGCTGGTGTTGCTGTTGCTTTATATTTAGGTGGCCCAGGTGCTATTTTTTGGATGTGGGTTATTGCATTAATAGGTATGGCTACAAGTTTTGCCGAGAGTACTTTAGCTCAGGCTTATAAAACAAAAGATGCTGATGGTAATTTTAGAGGTGGCCCTGCTTATTATATGCAAAACGGTTTAGGCAAACGCTGGATGGGAACTTTATTCTCGTTATGTTTAATTTTAGCCTTTGGTTTAGTATTTAACGCAGTACAGTCAAACTCTATTGCTGCAGCATTTGAAGTAGCGTTTGATGTACCTAAGTATATAGTAGGCATTTGCTTGGTTATCGGCTCTGGTATTATTATTTTTGGTGGATTGAAAACGATTTCTCGTTTTGCCGAAATGGTTGTGCCGTTTATGGCATTAGCTTACTTATTAGTTGCCCTTTACGTATGCGCTATTAACTTCACTGCATTACCTGATGTAATTGTACTTATAGTAAAAAGTGCTTTTGGTATTGAACAAGCCGGCGCAGGTGCAATTGGTTATGGTGTTACGCAAGCTATGATCCAAGGTATAAAGCGTGGTTTGTTTTCAAACGAAGCTGGTATGGGTAGTGCAGCTAATGCCGCTGCAACTGCAACGCCTTACCCTCCTCACCCAGCATCACAAGGTTATGTGCAAATGCTAGGTGTATTTATTGATACTATTGTTATTTGTACAGCGACTGCTTCTCTTATTCTGTTATCGCAGCAATTAGTACCTGAATCTGGTGTTATGGGGATTGAACTTACACAAGCTGCGTTACAAGAACATGTTGGTGACTGGGGTACTTACTTTATTGCCATTGCTATATTGTTTTTTGCTTTTACTTCTATTGTGGCTAATTACTCTTACGCTGAAACAAATTTAATGTTTTTAGAGCACAACTCTAATAAAGGGATGTTTATCTTTAGGCTTGTTGTTTTGGGTATGGTGATGTTTGGCGCGGTTGGTGAGCTTGGTTTAATTTGGACGCTGGCAGATATATCAATGGGTTTAATGGCCATTGTAAACGTTATAGCGTTATTTATGCTTTCAGGCGTTGTTGTATGGCTGTCGAAAGATTATAACGAGCAACGCAAGAAAGGTCTAATACCTACCTTTGATAAAAGTAAACATCCAAAACTCGATAAAGAGGTTGACCCCGAAGCCTGGAAATAAACAACAAACAGCGAGCTACGGCTCGCTTTTTTAGTTCTATAATTTATTTACGCACCCAATTTAATGTCAAACATCACTTTTAATAAAAAACTTATATTAAGCTTAAAACTATTTTATATTTAACTACGTAAATTAAGCGTAATTAGTTATCTATAATAAGGAGAACCGATGGATAACATGAGTAAAAAGTACAGTATCGACACGACCGATTATCAGGTAGGTCAAGATAATGTACAAAAATGGGGATTTGACATTCATAATCCTGTATTCGGAATAAGCGCCTTCTTAGTCGTATTATTTGTCGTGCTAACTTTAGTTTTTGACCCTACTGTCACTAGAGATTTTTTAACGTCCACCAAAAACGCCATCATAAACCAATTCGATAGCTACTTTATGCTTGTCGCGAATGGCTTTGTGATTTTTTGTTTTGTTTTAGCGCTCTCACCTTTAGGGAAAATTAGGCTAGGCGGCATAAAAGCTAAACCAGAGCATGGCTATTTATCTTGGCTTTCAATGTTATTTGCTGCAGGAATGGGCATTGGTTTGCTATTTTGGGGAGTTGCAGAACCAACCGCTTATTTTACAGGTTGGTACCATATGCCAATGAATGCTGAGCCCAATTCAGCGCAAGCACATTCATTAGCATTGGGCGCAACGATGTACCACTGGGGACTACATGGTTGGTCTATCTATGCGGTTGTAGGGTTAAGTTTAGCATTTTTTGCTTTCAATAAGGGATTGCCTTTATCTATACGCTCTGTATTTTATCCAATTTTTGGCGATCGCGCATGGGGTTGGCTCGGGCATATCATTGATATATTAGCTGTGCTTTCTACATTGTTTGGTTTAGCGACGTCATTAGGTCTTGGCGCGCAACAGGCAACAAGTGGTATAAATTACTTATTAGGTACCGACTACGGCACCGCATTTCAAATTACAGTTATTGGCTTAGTAACATGTATTGCTATTTTTTCTGTGATCAGAGGAATTGAGGGTGGTGTTAAAGTCCTTAGTAATATAAATCTGATTTGTGCATTTATTTTATTGCTCGCCGTTATTGCACTCACCTTTTCTGATGCGATTGGAGCCGTATGGTTCACCCTTGGTGCATATGTAGAACACTTTGTTCCATTAAGTAATCCTTTTGGAAGAACTGACGAAGACTGGATGCACTCGTGGACTGTATTTTATTGGGCGTGGTGGATATCGTGGTCGCCATTTGTAGGTATGTTTATTGCTCGTGTTTCTAAAGGACGTACCGTGCGTGAGTTTTTACTCGTAGTTATCGGGCTACCCACACTTCTTAGTTTGGTTTGGATGGGCGTATTTGGCAACATGGCAATAAACCAAGTTATAGATAAAGTAGGACCACTTGGACAAAATGGTCTAACTGATATTTCGGTAACACTATTTCAAGTATATGAACAACTACCGTTCTCTAGCTTTATATCTATTATGTCGATTGCATTAGTTTTAGTATTTTTTATAACATCGTCTGATTCAGGCTCCCTAGTTATAGATGGTATTACAGCTGGCGGTAAAATTGATGCACCTGTTCCACAACGAATCTTTTGGGCAACAGTTGAAGGTGTTATTGCGGCGGTATTACTCTGGGTAGGAGGATCACAAGCATTGCAAGCGCTACAATCAGGAGTCGTTACGACTGCCCTACCATTCTCTATTGTTCTTATTTTGATGTGTGTTGCGCTCATTCAAGGCTTATTAAGTGAGCAAAACACAAATTAAACAACAGTAACTATTGTTAAAGCGGCCTATATGGGTTAACATCGATCAGTTAAGGTATTTTTGATCGGTTGACCGATCTTTTGGTTGCTTCACAATACCCTTATCATCTTTTGATTATG
>NZ_JADYXE010000095.1:0-4351 GCF_015864465.1 Pseudoalteromonas sp. SWN29 | reverse complement strand
ATTCACTTACTTTAACTTACCGCGCCCTGTTTATTTGTAAATTAATTGAGGCGACAACTATCCTGACACAGGGGGATTATTGCTATATCAAATTTTCCGCCAATTCTTAAATCTAGATCATTGCTGGTTTTGTCAAGGCCAAAACTCCCCAATACCTCTCGAACTGGTATCTCTAACCTATACCCTAGGTTTGGAAATTTGCTGCATAGAGCATTTACTATACTCACATTTAGAAAGTATTCTGGCATTTGTCTATATGTGACACCCGTTAATTGATGCGCTTTTTCTAAACTTTCTTGAATTGAGTCTAAAATTGTATCCAGGACTTGTATCTTAGTTGCTTTAGTCATCGTTGATCCTTTGAATTAATTTTTAAAATATCACTACATTAAGTTAAACAAACCCAATTTTCCGCTTTGAGCCAGCTTTCAAACCATTTAGCTCTTGTAATACAGATAAAGCTCGTTCTTGACTAATGGTTTTTTTTGAAAAGATCATTTGCCGTTTAACGATTGCAAAATCACCAGGTGTTAGCATCGTTAGTTCGGTTAAGTTATTAACAAGTGTCTTTTTTAAAGTACGTACTCTCAATGTATCTTTAAATAACATTTTTGTCTGCTTTTCAGTTAGATAAGTTAAGTTTAAATTAAAATCAAATCGCCTCATTACCGCTTTATCTAAGTTTTTAGCAAAGTTAGTCGCAGCAAAAAGTGGGAGTTGAAATTGCTCCATCTGGCATAATAACTCATTAACTGTTTGCACTTCCCAATTTGCCGTCGCTTGTTCACGACTACACAACAAGCTATCAGCTTCATCAATAAATATTGCACTTCCTTCTTGTGTAGCTTGTTTAAATAGTTGAGCAATGTTTTGTTCATTTTCGCCAACCCATTTGCTAAGTAAGTCAGATGCTTTTACCGAAATAAGTTTAAAATTAGCTTTTTCGCATAAATAATTTACAAAGGCTGTTTTACCGGTACCTGGCGGGCCCGTTAGCAGAGTTCGTGAACTAGAATACTCTATTACAGCTTCTTCTACCTGTTCGAGTGATGCATATTCAGACTCTATATTTACCATTTTAGGGTTAAACTTTTGCGCTGCTTGATAAGTCAGCTCGTGAGCTGAAAAGCCGCATGCAGTTAAAGTATCTTGAATATTCTCTTCTATGCAGTCACGCGCGGTTTGTGCTTTAAATCCGCATAACCTAGCTACATGAACAGCTTTAGCAATATGAGCTGGCAGTAAGTTTTGTTGAGTAGCTAATTTACTTATAAAACTGTTACCAACACTCAAACCTTTTACATATTTGCCAATCATTTTTTCTTTAGTTGTTTTGTTTAGCTCAGGAATTTCGTAAACAATATTAAATCGCCTAATAATGCTTTGTGGTAACTCTTCTAGATGATTAGTGATCCAAATACTCACCACAGGATGATTTTCAATGTAAGTATGAAGTAGCTCTTTTGAGAAGCTTTTAGAGAATAAATCACGCTCAAAAATGTTTTCACACTCATCCAATAACAACATTGTTTTTTTACGCTTACCTACCAACTTACTCACCACATTAAAGTGCTCTAAACGCAGCTCAGAACTTGCACTTCGGCTATCGAGCTCGTTTGTTGGGTTTATTAAGTTACTACCTTTAGCTTGCACCTTTAGCAACTGCGAGTTACACATTTGCGCTAAATATTTCGCCAATGAAGTTTTACCCGAACCTGGCACACCATAAAATAAAATACTCAATGGTTGCCCTCCGCTCTTTGTTGCGTTTTGCGTAGCTTTAAGCAAAGTATTTAAATCTAAGTGAGATAAATCAGCAGAGCTAAGTTCAGAAGCTTCACAAGGGGTAACCAAGTTAGATAAAATATCACTTTCACTATTTAATTTACCCTCGAGAAGGCTTTTAGCAATTGCGTTTGGTAATATTAAAAACTCATCTTCCCCAGCAAATATCTCCATATCCATTGAATACATGCCAGATTCAATAATTAAACTTATTTGTTTGTTGAGTAGTGCTTCATCAATATCAAGCACATTAGCTATTTTTTCTAAAATAACGCTCGCGTAATCGTCACGTAAGTATTCAACAAGTTCGCGTAATGGTTTACTGAGCGTCATACAGCACGAAAAAATAACTAATGGAGTAACCATTTTTGGCAAATCAAACGCTGTACAAAATATATGCACATTTTTTTGTAACGTTTTAGATATTGTGTTTATTGCTAAATGATCTAATCGGGCTATCAAATCATCAACATCTAAGCCCTGTAAATTTGTATAACTAAAACCAGAAATGTTACATAAAGCCTTTTTAAATAGCTTATCGTGCCAAAGCTCTTCTGTGTCAAACTCTTCTAATAATTCAGTGGCAAAGTGTGCCACAATACGTTTTAATTGGGGGGTCGTGTTCATGCTGTGTACCTAGTAGTTAGTAACTGATGTAGCTATATTACTAAGCAGAAAACAGTAACGTACCCACAAACCTGCCTCAAAATAAACGCATAGTACATTGATAATGTTAGTTTTTTATTTTTTTGTTTTCTTTCGGTTTGTTTTTTTATTAACCCCTTGTTTTTTAGGCCCTGCAGAGGCATAAATAAAGCTATAAAGTTTTTTTGGACTCTTATGGGAAATGTAAATTTAGGATCGACAAAGAACCCGATAGTTCTCAAAAATAAACATCAAGATATCGAATCCGAAAAATATTATGCCAGACATAAAAACGGAGAAATGTATATCCATAGGCCTCTTCTACAGACGCATACTATAAACAATCATGAACGTGATAATGATGACCCTGAAAGTGGTCTCTTTGCTTTCCATAAACTAAGAGATGACCAAGACTGCTTTACAAAAAATGTTATCTCCAATCCTCACTTACAACCATTAGAGGTAAAAATCTTATTAGCACTCTATGAACTTTTTCAAGGGTATTTTTGTTATGAGATGGTTTTTACCTGTAGTACCAATGAAATAAATCTTGATAACTTTGGGGATGATTATGGTTTTTGGATAGCTGAGGGAAATACAGAGTCTTTAGTAGAAGTAAATGACGTTCCACTATATAAACTATTAGGAAAAACACTAAATACAAGTATTAGCAGCGAAAAGCTTAATAAAATACTCATAAGGTTAGATAGTTTTCACTATATCAGTGTCACACCGGTTACATTCGAAAACTCCAAGCTTGGTATTAGTCAAAAGCATAATAAAAACCAACGTGCTTATTTAAAAATAATACAAATAAATGAACTGATGGACTCCAAGAATCTAACAAATATATGGCTTGTAAAAGATTAAAGTCAACAGGACCGTTTTTAAAACGGTCTTGTTGGCTCAGATTGACTTAATAGCAGATTAAGCTTTGAGCAGTAATTAGCGTATTTACATTGATACTTTTAACTTTTCAAAACAAGGTGCAACGGCTCTTTCAAATAGCTCCAATTTTACAATAATCATCTGTATAACTTCAGACCATTTATCTTTATCTAGCCCATCAAAATCGTAATTATCTTGTATTCTGCTAGCCTTTTGACCGTCTTTACGATGCCATTCTAGAGAGCTTCCATAAACGCCCTCGATTGTATCTTTCTGCGTAATTAAGGCATCGAATAATTTCTTATTTACTTCTTCGTTTGAGTGTTTCAATATTACCTCGATACGAATCTGTTTTTGTAAAAAAGTTATGCCATAATAAACACCTGCATGATACGCTTTACCTCGAATCCTAGCGTTATTAGTAATACTTTGATTATCGAAAAAATTGAAGTTACTCTTCTTTATTTCTGGTAAGGCTTGAGCCCAAAACTCACTACGAACAATATGACGATTTTTTATTTCTTTACGAGTTGACTTTTCCTCATTATTTTTCTCACTCATACTGATCATGAGCTCTTCGACTTCTAATGGAGGAACAATTTGCTCGACATTAAGGAAAAGGTCTTTATTGGTAACATTGTCTAAATTCATTGCGTAAGGTGTAACCTTAAAGCATTGCACTTGAATTCCATGACTTAATAACCATAAAGCCGTACTAGTTACTTCTTTTCTATAGTTAGCCGCAACAAGAATAAGACGTTGAGTATTACCTGAGTTTAAAACAACCTCGTCTAAATCGAGTACTTCAAGAAATTCACAAAGACTCTCCGATGCTACAAACTCACCTGTTAAATGGCGATCTAGGTAATCTTGATATATTTTTAAGATTTGCTTTTTATTTAAACTAGAACAATAAGACGCATATTTTAAAGCTTGCCAAGTGACATCTCGACCACTATCCCCCTGTGTCAGGATAGTTGTCGCCTCAATTAATTTACAAATAAACAGGGCGCGGTAAGTTAAAGTAAGTGAA
>NZ_JADYXE010000094.1:0-4356 GCF_015864465.1 Pseudoalteromonas sp. SWN29 | reverse complement strand
GATTTGAACCCTAGATGGGCTATAAACCCATGCCGGTTTTCAAGACCGGTGCATTCGACCACTCTGCCATCTCTCCGTGACGCAGAATAATACTTAGGTGATACCGCTGTGTAAATAGCAAAATGACTGTTTGCCTAAAAAATGTACGTAAATGAGGTTTTTTTTGTAAATAAGGGGAAATTAAGGCAATTTTTAATAAAATAAATAGGTTACAGCAAACAAAGGGGAGCTAAATAAGTGACTTCATTTAGTGGTTGGGTGTTTGCTGCACCGCAAAAATAATCATGGTTGAGTGATTATTTATATTGAGCTGCGCCGCTAAGTGCTAGTCTTTTACCAATTGTGTTAAGTTTAGCTAACATTCTTGCTTTACGGTTAGTTGGTTTAACGGCTACTTGAGCTGCTGCAGTTTGATTTAATGTGTTAATTGGTTTCATTATTTTGCTCCGGGTTGTATATGTTGAAATCGCGTGCATTTTGCACGTTGTTTGATTAAAAATACAACGATAAAAATTGAGCCCGAGGGATTAGATAAACTAATCCGATTTCATTTTATTAACGTGCGATTCAGTAAGCTGTATTATTATTTTTGCATATGTATTTACGTGTGAATGGGCTTTACCTGCTTTAATGCTGGGGTTATTTGTTTTTTGTATTTAGTTATATGCATTTTACATAGCCTTTTTTGACTAGTTATTCAGATTAAAAAAATTTAATTAAACGCCTATTATTTTATCCTTAAACAGATTCATGGATACAAAAGCTTGTCACTACTGATAATTATTAAACCAAGCATTAAAAAACAGAGTGAAAAATCACTAATGTGGCTTAAAAACACCTGTAAAAAACGTAGTTTCTCTTATTATATATTTACTACAACAGGAAACTTTGAGAATGACTGTGCTCAAATAAGCTTATTACTGAGTAAATTTACCAAAGTAGTCGTACTGGGTGGAGACGGCACATTAAACTTAGCGGTTAATGCATTAATAGGGAGCAATTGTTCGTTAGCGTTGTTGCCCTGCGGCACAGGTAACGATTTCTCTAGAGGATTTGGCTGCAAAGAAGATGATTGGCGAAAGGCATTATTTAATACACCGACAGCAATTGATATAGGAAAAATTAATAGCCGCTATTTTATTAATATTGCAGGGGTAGGGTTTGATGCCCATGTAGTTAAAGCAATTGAGGCTAAAGCTAGTTTTTCATCTTTTGATTACAGTTGGATGAGCCTAAAGGAGCTATTTTATTATCAAGCTCAGCAGTTACACGGCACGTTTAATAACGATGCTAGGCAGTATCAAAATTTAATTACCGTATTTGCTAATCATAAATTTTTTGGTGGTGGTTTAGAAATAGCGCCAAATGCTGATTTAACAGATGGAAAGCTTGAGTGTTATCAAATGCGATCGGGTGGGCTTTTTTATAATGTAATAAGTTTTATTAAATTATTTTTTAAGCGCCATCAGCATATAAAAAACCTTACCTATAGCCGTTTAAGTACAGCTTTCATAAATACTGAAGGGTTATTGATTGAAGCAGATGGTGAGCTGATAGGTAAAACTCCTGCAGTTGTTAGTGTGCATGGCCACGCTTTACTGTTTCATATGCCAATAAAAAAGCGCCTACAGTAAAGTAGGCGCTTTTGTGTTAGTTGCGTTAATAACGCGTCTAACTGGGGATGGAGCCACTTTTAGCTATTGCTCTATTTGCTAAAAAGGCATTAATTCGTTTTGTTGGGGTAAGCACAATGGCGTTACCTAATAGCACTAGGCTAAATCCTGCAAAGGTATTTGCGTGCCATTCAAACCCTTCAAAAAAGCTACTTAGCGTTACTGCCACTAATGGAAATAAAACAATAACGTAGCTGGCTTTTTCAGGGCCAATATTTTTTAGTAGTGCAAAGTAGCAACCAAAAGCGATTACGGTGCCAAATATTGATAAGTAAAGTAATGACAACCAGTAACTCGGTGGCGCGTCTACACTAAATTGCACATCATTCATTAATACATATAGCGCTAAGCCCACGGCGCTATATAACATGCCCCATGCATTGCCTTGTAATACACCAATTTGCTTACGAGAATTTCGAACGCTTACCATATTTCCTAATGAAGCCACAAAGGTGCCACCAAGGGCAAGTAGTAACCCGACCAACACACCATTACTTAAGTCGAACTGCTGTAACTGTGGCCAAAATAGGCATGTAATACCTAATACAGCGAGTACTGCACCTGTATAAATTCGCTTTGAGATTGGCTTACCAAAAAATAATCGGGTGTTAACTATGTTCATAACCAGCAGCATTGAAAAGGCAATAGAGCTCATGGCTGAGGTGAGGTAATTTTGTGCCCAGTAAAGCATTAAGTAATTTAAACCAAAGTTAAACAGAGCTAATAAAGCAAAAAAGCCATGATCGACTAATGAGAAACGCATGTCGGGTTTTTTGTACGCTACATACAACCACATTAAAAGTGCTGCAATAGCAAAGCGATAAAATAACGATAACTCTACCGCAATATCACCTAACTGAAATTCTATGGCTAACCAAGTAGAACCCCAAATCAAAACGGTTGTAATGTATAACGCTGCACTTTTCATGGTTAGTCCTCAAAGCCCGATTGAATGGCTATTTTAAGACCTATCTGTATACTTGCCATATACAGAAAAGTAAAAATGTAACCTATACAGATTTGGTGTGTGATGATAAGACAAAAAAATAGCCAAGGGCACGATTTTTTATATCAACAAGTTATTCAGTTAATTAGAGATATGAGCGCTCAACAAGTTTTACTCCCCGGCGAAAAACTTCCATCACTGCGTAAAATGGCAGATAACTTAAATATAAGTATTCCCACTGTAAAACAAGCGTATCAAGCACTTGAGGATCAAGGACTAGTAGAGGCACGCGAAAAATCAGGCTACTTTTTAAAAGCTGTTAACGCCGCGCATAACTTACCTAAGCGAGTTAAGTTAAGTCGAGAGCCTGTTGTGGTAAATAAACAAGCCTTAATAGAGCAGGTATACAGCGCGATTCATCAAGCTAACGTAGTCCCTTTTGGTATCGCTAACCCAATTGCCGCAGCACCTACCGATAAAGCACTTGCCAGAAATATGCGCCGCGTAATGACAATTGCGGGCAGTAAAGCCATAAACTATGGCCCAACAGATGGGTTTGTACCGCTGAAAAAGCAATTAGTGCATCGCTATCTAGATTTTGGCATTGGTATTGATATGGACGAGCTTGTGATCACCAATGGTGCACAGGAAGCCATGGCTATTGCGCTTAAATGTGTGACAAAGCCAGGCGATATAGTGGCCATAGAAACGCCCTGTTATCACGGTATTATAGAGCTAATAGAGAGCTTAGGCCTCAAAGCGCTCGAAATACCACTGTGTCCAGATAACGGCATTTGGCTAAACGATTTAGAACGTGCTTTAAACGAGCATGATATAAAAGCCTGTTTATTCTCAACCGCTATTAGTAACCCCGTGGGCAGTTTTATGCCAGATACAAACAGACAGCAGCTGGTGGAGCTACTTGAAAGCCACGACGTAGTGCTTATTGAAGATGACGTATACGGCGATTTATATTTTACGGCAAAACGAGGCACTCCTGCTTTAGCGTATTCTAAAAAAGGATTAGTGATCAGTTGCTCATCTTTTTCTAAAACGGCAGCGCCGAGCTATCGTATAGGTTGGTTAGTTGCCGGTAAATTTGCAACACAAGCAAGGCGATATAAAAGAGCACTAAGTTGCTCTGCTTCGTTAATAAATCAATGGGCGTTATCAGAATTTATTGCCAGCGGCGAGTACGACCGAAACTTAAAAGTACTCAGGCAGCGCCTACGTGATAACAAAGAGCGTATGCGATGGTGCTTACAACAAGCTATGCCAAAAAACACACGTATAAGCGACCCTAAGGGAGGCTGCGTAATGTGGCTTGATTTAGGAGGCGAATACGATAGCCAAAAGTTATTTTTACTTGCGCTTGAAGTGGGTATTAGCATAACCCCGGGGCTTATTTTTTCAGCCTCTAATAAATATAAAAGCTGTGTAAGGTTAAGTTATGGTGTGCAGTGGAGCGAGCAGATAGAGCAAGCAATTATTACTCTGGGTAAGCTCACTTTATTAGCTAAAAAGTAAGTTTTTGTAGCATAAAAAAGCAGCATTTAAGTAAACTTAAGTGCTGCCAAAGGGATGTTAAATAACGTTTACTGTATTAATTGAGTTTAAAGCTAAATAACTGGTAACCTTTAAGTTCTGGCACTTGCATTACGAGGGCGTTCAGAATTCTGTGTCAGCCTAAATTGCTAAATATCTAGCACACCATCTAACCTACCTTCGAAGTGGATG
>NZ_JADYXE010000093.1:0-5157 GCF_015864465.1 Pseudoalteromonas sp. SWN29 | reverse complement strand
TGTAGACGCGCTGCTTGCAGGCGTTTAAAAACGCAGTTTTTAGGATGGTTTTAGGTTAAGTAATTAGAAGCTGCGCTTCTCGCGGAAGCAAGCTCTGCGCCTACGTGGCAAACTTAACGCCGTGGTTAAAATTTACTTGTAGACGCGCTGCTTGCAGGCGCTTAAAAACGCAGTTTTTAGGATGGTTTTAGGTTAAGTAATTAGAAGCTGTGCTTCTAGCGTGAGCAAGCTCTGCGCCTACGTGGCAAACTTAACGCTGTGGTTTAATTTAACCTGTAGACGCGCTGCTTGCAGGCGTTTAAAAACGCAGTTTTTAGGATGGTTTTAGGTTAAGTAATTAGAAGCTGCGCTTCTCGCGCGAGCAAGCTCAACGCTTGCCTCAAATAATTTATAACTGATATTAAATTTATAAAAAAGGGGGAGTAATTAATACTCCCCCTTTTATTATGACCGTGTAGATTATTTAAGATCGAATCTATCGGCATTCATTACTTTTACCCATGCATTTACAAAGTCATGTACAAAACGTTCTTTATTGTCGTCTTGTGCATAAAACTCAGCCAATGCGCGTAATATAGAGTTTGAACCAAATACTAAATCAACGCGTGTTGCAGTCCATTTTGTAGTGCCACTTTGGCGGTCTACTATATTGTATAAACCTTTTTGAGCTGGCTCCCAACGGTTTGACATGTCAGTTAAGTTTACAAAGAAGTCGTTGGTTAATGAACCCACGCTATTTGTAAATACGCCATGCTCGCTGCCAGCATAGTTAGTACCTAGTACTCGCATCCCACCAATAAGTACCGACATTTCTGGTGCACTTAATCCCATTAGTTGGCTGCGCTCTAGTAATAACTCCTCCGCTGATACTGCGTAATCTTTTTTCAGCCAGTTTCTAAAACCATCGTGAATGGGTTCTAGTACATCAAACGATTCTGCATCAGTCATTTCGTCTGTTGCATCTCCACGTCCTGGAGCAAACGGCACGTTTACATCAACACCGGCTTGTTTTGCAGCTTGTTCTACGGCTGCTGTACCACCTAAAACAATTAAGTCGGCGATGCTAACAGGTTTACTCAAGCCAGCCTGCACTTTTTCAAGCGCACTAAGTACTGATGCTAAACGTTCTGGCTCATTACCTTGCCAATCTTTTTGCGGTGCTAAACGAATGCGTGCACCATTTGCGCCGCCACGTTTATCAGAACCACGATAAGTACGTGCGCTATCCCAAGCTGTATTTATTAAATCAGCGGCACTAACACCACAATTTAATAATGTGGTTTTTAGATTGCTAATTTCGTCGTCTGTTAATGTGTAATCAACGGCTGGAATTGGATCTTGCCAAATTAAGTCTTCGCTTGGTACGTCGGCACCTAAGTAACATGATTTAGGACCTAAATCGCGGTGAGTTAGTTTAAACCAGGCACGTGCAAACACGTCTGAAAAGTAGTCAAAGTCGTTATAAAAGCGCTCAATAATTTTACGGTACGTTGGGTCCACTTTCATGGCCATATCAGCATCTGTCATCATTGGGTTTAAACGAATTGATGAATCTTCTACATCGACAGGCTTGTCTTCTTCTTTAATATTAATAGGCTCCCACTGATGAGCACCTGCAGGGCTTTTAGTGAGTTCCCATTCGTAGGTTAATAAAAGCTTACAGTATTCGTTATCCCATTGTGTTGGGTGCGTAGTCCATGCGCCCTCTACACCTGATGTAACTGTATCGCGGCCAATACCACGGGTTGTAGTGTTATTCCAACCAAGGCCTTGCTCGTGTACGTCAGCAGCTTCTGGCTCTGGGCCTAAGTTTTCTGCTTTGCCATTACCATGTGCTTTACCTACTGTGTGCCCGCCTACCGTTAATGCAGCGGTTTCTTCGTCATCCATTGCCATACGCGCAAAAGTTTCGCGAATTTGGGCCGCTGTTTTAAGCGGATCAGGTATACCATTTACACCTTCAGGGTTTACATAAATTAAGCCCATTTGTACTGCGGCTAATGGGTTTTCCATGGTGTCTGGTTTATCTACACTTTCGTAACGACCATCACTTGGCGCTAACCATTCTTTTTCAGCTCCCCAGTAAACGTCTTTTTCAGGATGCCAAATATCTTCTCGGCCGCCGGCAAAACCAAAGGTTTTTAAACCCATTGATTCGTATGCCATGTTGCCCGCTAAAATAATTAAGTCGGCCCATGAAAGCTTGTTACCGTATTTTTTCTTTATTGGCCAAAGTAAACGGCGCGCTTTGTCGAGGTTACCGTTGTCTGGCCATGAATTTAGTGGCGCAAAACGTTGATTACCTGTACCACCGCCCCCTCTACCATCGGCCAAACGGTATGAACCCGCTGAGTGCCATGCTAAACGAATCATTAAACCACCGTAATGTCCCCAATCGGCTGGCCACCAATCTTGGCTATCGGTCATTAAGCTTTTTACGTCTGTTTTTAGCGCGTCAAGATCGATTGATTTAAATGCTTCAGCGTAATTAAAGTCGCTATTGTATGGATTTGATTTGGTGTCGTGCTGATGAAGAATGTCTAAGTTTAGGGCATTTGGCCACCAATCAGTATTGGGATTAGACGTTTTAGTATTACTGCCGTGCATGACCGGACATTGGCCTGCTTTAGGGTTGCTCATTCTGGAATCCTTATAATAGAAAAGTAAAATACTTAATCAATCAGTATTGTTGTTTATGTATTTATAACTTTTTAAAAAGTAACGGTTATTTTTATTTAATCGGCTTACTTATTATTTAGTGTGCCTGCCTAAACACTTACGTATCCTTAATATAGGCGCATAAATTATGCTACGCCAGCCTCAACATACTATTTAAAACGATTGCTCCAATTTATATTTTTGATTGGCCTTTTGCTAATGATGTATTTAACAATAGCTTTGTAATTACGTTCAAAATAATAGTAAAAATAAATCTGATGACGCTCGTGTAAAGTATTACGTAAGATAAAAAAACAAATTAGTGAATTAACCTTAACCTTTTTACTAGACCTGTGATCGAATTGAAAAATTTCGGCGTAATGGTATGTGAAGGGTTTGAAAGTGGCTTTAATTTATTTAAAGCGCACATTGGAATACCCCCCTTCACCATGAAATTGTAGTTATATAGTTATAATTATAAAGGTGCATTACTTAAGCCCAATGCACCTTTACTTTATAAACCGAATACTTTGAGTATTCTTATATTTTTAACTAATTGAATTGAATTAAGTATTTGTTCATAAAGATTCAGTTAGTATAAAGTTGTTCTCCTGTGAATCCCTACGACATATTGTTGTTTTAAGCAGTTTTTGCCAGCTCATATTGAGCTGGTTTTTTTTGCCTATTTTTTCTTAAAACCACCTAAGTATTAGCAAAATGCTCATGCTTTACCCTATTATTGCTAAGCTCACTGGGCTAAAAAATTCTTACAACTATTGCTCCTATCTAAATTAGGTCAATTTTAATCCTGAAAAGTCAACGCGCCCTAGTGCCATTCAGCCCTGCATGTTAAAGTTATTACAGTAATTAATTTAATTAGGCGTACCGATGCGTTATTACCTATCTACACTTTTTGTTTGTTTAACTTTTTTTTCGGGCATAGTAAATTCTGCTGAACAAAAACCTGCAGCTCCTACACCGCAACAAGAACAACAAGCCCTTGGACAACTTAAAGAGTCTATGTATAAACCGCTGATGGAGCGCTACATACTCGACGAGCTAAAAGCGGTAAGACAAGATCAACAAAAACTCCGTGAGGATGTAACTAAGCAGGTTACTCATGCGCAGCTTGATACCGCCGATCGTGCATTAACGTACACAACAGACACTATCAACAATGTATTTTTTATAATTACCGCTACAGCATCTATTTTGGTTTTAGTGGGTTGGAATTCGCTACGCGATGTTAAAAACAAAGTAGAAGATATTGTAAATACGCGTGTAAGTGTAATAACTGACGAGTATGAAGACCGATTAAAAATTCTTGAAGAAAAACTACGCGTACGCTCTGAAGAAATACTCAGTAACCAAGAACGTATCTCGGTTACCAACGAGGTTCATTCGTTATGGATGCGTGCCAATTTAGAAAGTGATTTTGCTAATAAAATTGAAATATTTGATGAGATTTTAAAACGTAAACCAGAAGATGTTGAAGCCATTGCTTATAAAGCCGATGCGTTACTAGAAATAAACGAAACAGCACAAGCCATTGAGCTGTGTAATCAAGCCATTGATATAGACAGTGATTATGGTTATGCCTACTGGCAACGAGCATGTGCTTACGCACTTACACATAAGCATGCTGATGCATTAGCCGACATTAAAATGGCTCTTGATTATTCACCTAACTTACGTAACGAGCTATTACATGAGAGCGCATTTGCAAGCCTACATGACAACGACAGCTTTAATACAATAGTGGCTGGTGAAGTAGTTTAAGTATTAGAGTTTAGCCTGCCTGAGCAGGCCAAAAATGTAATAAAAAAGGGCTAAGGCCCTTTTTTTGTTTTTAAAGGTTAAGTTTGTTGGGTTATTAAGTAATTAGAAGCTGCGCTTCTCGCGCGAGCGAGCTCTGCGCCTACGCGGGGGAACTTAACGCTTTGGGTTAAATTTACTTACTGACCGCGCTGCTTGCAGGCGTTTGAAAACGTAGTTTTTAAGATGGTGGTAAAAGTAATTAGAAGCTTCGCTTCTCGCGCGAGCAAGCTCTGCGCCTACGCGGGGAAACTTAACGCTGTGGTTTGATTTAACTTGTAGACGCGCTGCTTGCAGGCGTTTAAAAACGTAGTTTTTAGGATGGGTAATTAAGTAATTAGAAGCTACGCTTCTCGCGTGAGCAAGCTCTGCGCCTACCTGCCAAGTTTGACACTGTGGTTAAAATTTACTTACTGACGCGCTGCTTGCAGGCGTTTAAAAACGTAGTTTTTAAGATGAGTGATTAAGTAATTAGAAGCTTCGCCTCGCGCGCGAGCAAGCTCTGCGCCTTGTATCTCTCATTGATAAATGATTAGCTATCGTTTATCACATCGAAGTCAGTGAGCTTGCCTGTGCGTCTAGTATTTAATACTGCTCCGTAGATAAGGCCCTGACTTTCTATTCTCAGAAACTGAATGGTATCCAAGCACACTTTTTTTAAGTAGATGCTGTATGTACAAGGGG
>NZ_JADYXE010000092.1:0-5442 GCF_015864465.1 Pseudoalteromonas sp. SWN29 | reverse complement strand
AACTATCGTAGCGTAATTATTAGCCTAGCTAATTGTTACCAAAAAGCCCGAGCTTAGTCTCGGGTTTTTTAATGCCTAAAATAAAGTGTCATATGAAGGTGGCGCTCTTATTTTAGGCGTAGGTGCGTTGTAGTAACGTTCAAAGCGTAATTATTAGCCTAGCTAATTGTTACCAAAAAGCCCGAGCTTAGTCTTAACACCACTCGTTTAAGAACGAGTGGTGTTTTTTCGTTTATACCTAACTGGATATTTTTGTGTCTTTGCGAGCACCGTTCGCGGATAAGCTTTTCGCTTTCTTTTCTCCGGTAATATTAGCCGTTTACCGCTTTCACGTAGTTCTTTTAGCTTTTTAGGGATTGTCCCGGGGCTTCGACCTGAGCACCATAAAAACTCGTCTTGTATTAGGTATAATGCGTTTATGAAACTGATGCGTAATGGCTCCACTTTATGGGCTTTAGCCATCTCTGCCATTTCAAGTCTCACGATATTGTATGACGTCAGAATTCCCCAAAGCTCTTGATAAATACCTTCCTTTTTCAAGCTCCGTAGCGCTGGCTTATTAGATAATTGATATTGCTTGAGCTCACCATATCCTCGCTCTATTTCCCATCGTTGCCAATAAACATCGAGTAGCGCTTTCCGCGGGTATTTTTCTGGACAGGCGCATGAGGTGATGAAGCCTTTTATTTCACCTTTAGGTGTCGGAATTTGAATAAGTCTTGCTTGCCATGTGTCACCTAGGTAAGGAGCTAATTTTTTAGCTTGTGGCGAAATAGGCATTGTTATTAAGTGGTCGTAATCACTAAATGATTCCGTTATTTCATAGCGCATTTTACTTTTGATGGGCGTAAGCCAATGATGATTTTCGCTAACACCTTGCCAGCTTGTGAATAGTTCAGCCGAAAAGAAACCTCTATCAAATAGAGTTAGTGAATGTTCAGGTGCTGAGCCAACAAGCTGTTGAGCGTAATGAATTTCACTTTGAGTAATGGGGCCAAACGCTGCATCGGATATTAAATGCGTTCTTGTCGACATCAGGGTCACAGCAAGTACTGAGGGGAAGTTCGTTGTCGATTGAGCATAGCCAAAATGACGGTTACTCGGTGTATCGTGGGTTTTAAATTGTGTACCATCAACGCTTAGCAGCTTTAAACCACACACGTCATCAAAAATTTGCGACTGCTCCCACTGCGTTGCTGTATGTTTAAAAAGGTGTTTCATAGGCGCTGCGCCTAGCTTTTCTTTCCCTTTTATAATACTGCTGGTCGCCAATGGTGGAAGCTCTCCTTTAGCGTCAGGAAAAGCGAGCTCTAGTTTGTCACAGACTTCAGATATTGAGCGGTTTCTTAATAAGCCAATTCCTAACACAAGCCAAGCGGCTTGTTCGGCGGGGAAGCGTCGTTTGCGTACAGAGGCTCTTCCTGTTTGGGTAACAGCTTCTTCAATCCACTCAAGGGGAATGTGCTTAGTGAACGAATCAATATCGCGATCTTGGCAAAACTCAGTAGTAAGGTGTAATTCTTTAATAAATTCAGACATAAAAATAGGCCACAACTTCTGTTGTAGCCTATTATGAGCCCTTTGAAAGATCGTTCAATTAGCTTAAACGATCTGCATTAGAGCTTAGTCTCGGGTTTTTTAATGTCTAAAATAAAGTGTCATATGAAGGTGGTGTTCTTATTTTAGGCGTAGGTGCGTTGTAGTAACGTTCAAAGCGTAATTATTAGCCTAGCTAATTGTTACCAAAAGCCCGAGCTTAGTCTCGGGCTTTTTAATGTCTAAAATAAAGTGTCATATGAAGGTGGCGCTCTTACTTTAGGCGTAGGTACGTTGTAGTAACGTTCAAAGCGTAATTATTAGCCTAGCTAATTGTTACCAAAAAGCCCGAGCTTAGTCTCGGGTTTTTTAATGTTTAAAATAAAGTGTGATTTGAAGGTGAGGATTTCACATTAAGCGAAGTGCTAGGTAACAACATTCGAAATATCATTATTGGTATTAATAAAAAACCCGAGCCAAGCTCGGGTTTGATCAGTAATGAATATGCTATTTTGGCTAAAAATTACTCAATGTTTTGAATTTGTTCTCTCATTTGTTCTATCAACACTTTTAGCTCTACAGCGGCAGTAGTGATGTCACTATTAATAGACTTAGACGCTAGCGTGTTAGCTTCACGATTAAACTCTTGCATCATAAAATCTAAACGACGACCACATGCGCCACCTTTTTTAAGGATTTTTTTAGTTTCTTTAACGTGAGACTTTAAACGATCTAATTCTTCAGCTACATCTTGTTTTTGAGCAAGATAAATAAGTTCTTGTTCAAGGCGTGACTCGTCAATGTTTGCTGTTAAGTCTTCTAGCTTTTGAGCCAGTTTTTCACGCTGCCACTTAGCAATCTCAGGCATATGCGTTTCTACAATTTCTACTTGCTCTAAAATCGCATCAAGGCGGATTGCTATCATTTCTTCAAGGTTTGCACCTTCATCGCCACGAGCTGATTTAAAATCTTCGATTACTTGATCAAGACCAGCAATTAATGCGGTATTAACGCTATCCATATCAAGTTCTTCAGCTTCCATAACACCAGGCCAACGCAATATATCAACAGGGTTAATGTCGCCATTACTTTGCTGTTGAACCCATTTCGCGCTATTTATAAGTTGCTCAGCAAGGGCTTGGTTAATTGATAGCTCACCAACATGGGCAGGATTTGCTACAAACTTTAAAAAAACCTCAACTTTACCGCGTTGTAAGTGTTTGCGTAAACGCTCACGAATAACTGGCTCCATGCCACGAAATTGCTCTGGTGCGCGAATAAATGTTTCAAGGTAACGCTGGTTCACTGAACGAACTTCCCAAGTGCCAGTTCCCCAATCGCCTTTTATTTCGCGACGCGCATAAGCTGTCATACTGTGGATCATGGATATTTTCCTAAATTTATAAATACAATATTACGATGATTATACCGTAACACCGCTTAAGCTCTAGGGAAAATTTAATACACTGAATATTTTGCATACAGCTATTTATTTAAATCAGCATGGTATCTATACCCGCATACACTTATAATGTCGCAAATTCTGAATTAAGGGGATCGTCAATGCGTCCAAGCGAAAGAACACCTAACCAAATTAGACCTGTTACATTTACACGTAATTATACTTTGCATGCTGAAGGCTCAGTACTTGTTGAATTTGGTAATACCAAAGTACTTTGTACAGCTACTGTCGAATCGGGCGTTCCTCGTTTCATGAAAGGTCAGGGTAAAGGTTGGATCAATGCTGAATACGGTATGTTACCGCGAGCAACGCATACGCGTAATGCTCGAGAAGCTGCACGTGGTAAGCAGGGCGGTCGTACTATGGAAATTCAACGCTTAATTGCACGTGCACTTCGTGCTGCCGTTGATTTAAAAGCACTTGGCGAAAACACAATTACTATCGACTGTGATGTAATCCAAGCAGATGGTGGTACACGTACTGCTTCTATAAGTGGCGCATGTGTTGCATTAGTTGATGCACTAACGCATATGCGTGCTAAAGGTATGATTAACTCAAACCCACTAAAGCATATGATTGCGGCTATTTCAGTAGGCATATACAAAGGTCAAGCAATTAGCGATTTAGAGTATATAGAAGATTCAGCTGCTGAGACTGATATGAACGTAATTTTAACTGAGACAGGTAAAATTATTGAAATTCAAGGTACAGCCGAAGGTGAACCTTTCTCGTTTGATGAGCTGGATGAGTTACTTACTTTAGCCAAACATTCTATACGCGAAATTATTGACGTACAAAAGCAAGCATTAGCATAAATAGGTAGGCCACTAGATATGAAAGATTATCAAAAAGAGTTTATAGAATTTGCTCTAGAGAAGCAGGTATTAAAATTTGGTGAGTTTACTTTAAAGTCAGGGCGCATAAGTCCTTACTTTTTTAATGCCGGTTTGTTTAATACAGGTCGTGACTTAGCACGCTTAGGTCGTTTTTATGCATCAGCATTAGAAGATTCAGCGATAGAATACGATGTACTATTTGGTCCTGCGTATAAGGGTATCCCAATCGCGACAACGACGGCAGTTGCATTAGCAGATCACCATGATAAAGATGTACCGTACTGTTTTAACCGTAAAGAGAAAAAAGCACACGGTGAAGGTGGCACATTGGTGGGTTCAGAACTTAATGGCAAAATAATGCTAGTTGATGATGTAATTACCGCTGGTACCGCTATACGTGAGTCTATGGAAATTATTGCACAGAATGGCGCAGACCTTAGTGGCGTTTTAATAGCATTAGATCGCCAAGAAAAAGGTAAAGCTGAGTTATCAGCTATTCAAGAAGTTGAGCGCGACTTTAATACCAAAGTAATCTCTATTGTAAAATTAGCTGATCTTATTAGCTACCTTGAAGTTCAAGGGACGATGGACGAACATTTAGCCTCAGTTAAAGCTTATCGTGATCAATACGGTGTAGCATAAATAAAAAGCCTCGCAATGCGGGGCTTTATTTTGACCTTCATTCATAGAGTTTATTAATGAAAGATATACTTAAACCAAATGGCTTAGGCCTCAAACGTGTTTTCAAAGCAACTTATTGCTCCTACCTAGGCTTTAAAGCTGCATTTAAAGAAGAAGCTGCATTTAGACAAGAGCTACTATTGAGCCTTATATTATTTCCTATTTCATTTTGGCTTGCTTCATCATTACTGCACTGGGCAATATTAGTAAGTTCACTGCTGGTTATACTAATCGTTGAATTATTAAATTCTGCCATCGAAGCATTAACAGATCGAGTAAGTACAGAATTGCATGTATTATCGGGTAGAGCTAAAGATATGGGATCTGCAGCCGTAACACTTTCATTAGCGATCGTGTTGATCATTTGGGGTGCAAGCCTCTACATGAAGATCGTTTGATACAATTTATGATACTAGAATAGTTAAAACGCCTTTAGTTGTTAATAACTTGCTAGTTATGTTGTGTTTTTAACGTGTTTAGCTCAAATACTCAGCGAACAGCACTTTATTTCAAGTTTTCTTCAAAAAAGGGTTGATCTGTTTTCGGATCTCCCTATAATGCGACCCCACTGAGACGGGATATGGCGACGCGCAGCGGACAACGCATAGCGAGGCACGAACTACCTTAGAGAGTTAAATAAAACTTCGGTTTTAAATCTTCCAAAAAGAAAGTTTAAAACTAAGTGTTGACTCGAAAAATAAAGGGTGTATTATTCGCATCCCTTGAGGCGCTAAAGCGACTCAAAACGTTCTTTAACAATATAAAGCAATCATCTGTGTGGGCACTCGTACAGATTGAGTTCTAACAGCCAACCTACTTCGTTCTTTATTGAGCAAGTAACGAGGCAAACAAATTAGAGTCTCAATTGAAAACTGAGTGACCAACAGAATAGTTATTTCGGTAATTATTCGGCACAGTCAATTCAAT
>NZ_JADYXE010000091.1:0-5569 GCF_015864465.1 Pseudoalteromonas sp. SWN29 | reverse complement strand
ATAAAAAACCAAGAAGCGTTTAAGCTCCAAGAAAGTTAAATACGACCTTGAAGCTTAAAATGAGAGATGGTATCTACAGTAAATTTTAAGAACGCTGCTCAGATATTTCCCCCTCCAACTTCACCTGAAAACACATAATTAATGAGTAATTACCTCGCGTGGCGGAATTTTGTTCCCGACAAATTTCAAGTCCCTAAATCCCTTTAGGCAATTCGAGGAAAGCGATGTTTGTACATGGGTGAAAAACGTAGTTTTGAACGAGAGGGTAGGGATACCCGAACTGGGCAGCGTACAGGGATGTGAAAGTTGTGCTTTCATCGCGTTTACGTTCATATTAATTTAGTGTTTAAAGATAAGTGAAATTGAGGGGCGCTGTGGGTGACGAATGACCAAAGCGTAGCTTTGCAGCTTGAGGAAGTGGAAGCATGGATGCTGACAGGAACCCGGCTTCAGGGATGAATTATTAGCAGCAGAGCTTATTTGAAGAAGACCGCCCTTTGGTTGCCATCGCGAACGCGATATAAGTAAATTATTTTGAAATTAAGAACCAAAAGCGCGAGGTAAACTCCCGCCTACGGCTTTTCGCGCGAGCTAGCTGAGCGCCTACAGGTGTTTGGGTGAGCTTTGTAGCGTTGATTGGGAATTATGAGTTAGTTACTAAAGAGCTAGTTACTAAAGAGAAAGTGCGATGTAAAATCGCACCTACAAGTGCTAAAGCTTAATAAGCGTACTTATCTCACAATCTTTGCATACTAAAGAGTAATTTTCTTTACGTTTACTTGTTTTAGTATTGCTACTTGAACACTCAGGGCATGCTGATTTCATTGGCGTATTTGCATTGCAATTACCGCATTTTACAAAGTAACCATAGCGTCCAGAAAGAGGCTGCAAATTGGTCGAGCTATTACATTGCTTACAAGCTAATGTTATCTCTTTGATTAGATCAGTTTTAGGTTTTACTTGTTCAGTAATGGTTTGCTCAGAAGCGATTAAAGTATCATCGTAAACAGATTCTGGTTCGCTTATTTCCGCAGATACATATGAAGGCTCTTGTAAGTTAGGCGATATATTTTGCTCTAAAATAAATTGGCAAATTCTATCGAGTGTTTCTTCACTGAACCACGGTCGAACGTTTGTTGTAAAAAGGTGAAACGCATTAGGTTTAGACGCAGGAAGCTTCATTATTTCGAGTAATTTATCAGTTATAAATTCGGATTTAACTAATCGATCTTCAATTGCTTTTGGTGTGTTTTTTCGGTTGATAATAGCGTTGCTCGATATGGCACAAATACTATGCCACTCTCTGCCACCAAACCCCTGTTGAAGTTTGCCAAATAATTTAGTGAGTAAGTTAGGTACATTGTCGCGCATTAGGCTTTTTAACAGTTCTAGTTGTAATTCAACCTGTTTTATTGGCGATGGCATACCTTGCCAGTTACCGCGATAACTGCGACTCCATTCTTGATGTTCATTAATCGTTACTTCCCCTGTAATGCTTTTAGATTCGATGAGAATAAAGCCATAGGTGTATGCGATTAGGTGGTCTATTTGTGCGGTTTCGCCATTGTGTTTAAATTTCACATCGTTAAACACAAATACCTGACTATGATCTTTAAAGGCGCGGCGTAAATAAAAGGCAACGTCGAGTTCTTGCTTTTGACCTGCTTGTATTTTAGCTGAGTTGCTGCTGATGAGGGTTTTATCTTTTAGAATCATGAGGCGTCCTTTCAATCATGTATTTGCTTAGAATATCATTGAAGTACCGAATAAGAATACTGCTTAAGTTCAAAAAATGCGAGATAGACCCCCCACTTACAATTTAAAAGCTACGCTTTTCGCGCGAGCAAGCTGAGCGCCTACAGGTGTTTAGCTTGGCTATTAAGCTCAAAATATCATTAACTTCCCATAAGTAACTTATGTTTTACTTATGGGGTTGGGTTTTATTTTACTGCCTATAAGTAAAGTAAGATTTACTTATAGTTGATGAATATACATTCAAACTTAAAAGTAAGTTATGTTTGACTTTTGGGTGGGCTACCACGGATGCAACTACTTATAAGTCAAACTGTTGACTCTGTATTAGCCGCAATTGATACGGCTAAAGTTTCTGCTGTTAAAAATAACTTATCTACTGCTGAATTAGCACACATTGATTTATGCATAAAAATAATTAATAACGCTGCAAATAAGCTGAGTGAGCAAATAATACAACTATCAAATATGGATGCATTTATTTAAGTTGATTTAGGTTCGAAAAAATAAATACGTGTATTTTGATTGCCAGCATTAGCGCGATATAAACTCCCACCTACAACTTGAAAGCTTTAGTGCCTGTGTCAGTAAGTAACATGCCTGCAAAAATGAGGCAATTAAATTGTTATTCGCCTCACCATGTAAGGCGAATAGGTGTTTAATTGTTGTAGATGAGGTTTTATACCTCGCATGGTGTTTTTATAAAGCCAAAGCGCGAGGTAAAATCGTACCTACAATTTAAAAGCTTCGCTTTTCGCGCGAGCAAGCTGAGCGCCTACAGGTGTTTAGCTTGGCCTTATTTAAAAGCCAAAGCGCGATGTAAACTCGCACCTACGGGTTTGTTGAGTGCGGTGGTTTAATTATTGTAGGTGAGGTTTTATACCTCGCGGGTGCTTTTTAAAAACCAGGCACAAGGTGAACTCCCACCCACAGCTTTAATTTTTGCTTTTTGGATTAGTAATGTTGATGTGTTTTTTCACATTTATAGGTACACTCTTTTAAAGTTTTAATTCAGGGAATGAATAATGATTAAATGGGTTGTACTGGTATTTATTAGCGTATTTACAACTTTCCCTCAAGCTGGTGAGGCTTACACACAAGCCCAATGCGATAGCATTAAAAAGCAGCGCGAAGCTATTCGCTCTCAATTTAGAAGTGGCTACAGTAATAAAGAAGGTGAGCGTTTAACTGCGCGCGATAAAGCGCTATTTACCTTACTTGCTAATCACTGCCGTAAACCTAAAAAGAGTGGTAGCGCTTATCAGGCTACTTCTTCTACCCCAACTCGTACGCCTAATAGCAATTGGTTACTCAATCAAAAAGTGTCAAACATGTCTTTGCACAGCGATAGCTATAAAGGTGCCGCTAAGCTTGATGCTTGGTCAAAATTTTATAAATTGCCTAAACGTTGCCGTAAAAAAGGGATGGAGTCGGCCGATTTTGTATGGTGTAGCGAGTATCGGGGTAAGCAAAAAGAGTTGTTTGAAGCACAGTGGCAAGGGCGCCCATAAATATGTTTAAAACAAAATTACGCGTGGTGTTTGTATTTTTTGTGCTGCTAATTGCATCGGCGCTCATTGCTAATCATTTTACTGGGCGGGTATTTAATTATCATGATCCTATAGGCGAGGTTAAACGAATTTATAGTAGTTTATCGTCGCAGGTAGTTACTGAACCGTTAGCAACTAAACAGCTCAAAAATATAAGTACGGCTACTTTACAAAATGTATCAGTACCTGCCGATAATCATTTATCGCAAGCTAACAATACGCGCTGCGTGGATGTATCGTTAGGGCAGGTTAAATATAAACGTAATGGCGATATATTTACGTGGACAGACAGTGACGGTGTGCCGCATTTTAGTGACAAAAAACCGGATTTTGCGGTAGCAACTTACGATACTGGTTTTATTGAACCGTTAGATTACTTTGACCTCACTTTAAATACGCCTAATTTACCTTCGTCATTTAACCAAGCGTTACGCATAAAACTCAATACTGTATTTAAAGTATATGGACAGATTATTGGCGTGCATGCACTTAAAAAGGTAAAGCTTAATTTAACGGTATTGCCTACGCGCGGCGCTTATGAAGCCGTAATTAAGCAACGCAGTGCTGACCCTACAAACACTGCGGGTATGTATTTTCACGCGAGTAACTCTGCTTTTATTCATTATGATAATGCACACAGTGCAATGCGAACCGCCGTACATGAGGCAGTGCATGCCATTAATAAAGCAGTTTTAGGTTATACCCCTAGATGGTTTAATGAGGGATTTGCTGAATACTTTGAGCTTACTAAAAATAATATGCAAATGGCTATTATTGAGTCTAATAGTTCATGGACGAAAAATAATAATATTACTAAAAGTGTATTTTTAATTGATTCGTTAGTGGGTTTAGATGACTCGTGGAAAAAAGGTGATACCAGCAAGCTGTATGCAAGCAGTTGGGCTGCAATTTACTTTTTAATGGATACGCAAGCAGGGAGAGCGTTACTTAAGAATATAATGCTTGCTGAGCAAGAATTTCTCTGTAATAAGTTATCTGAAAAGCAATTAAAAACGATGATGTATAAGCAATTTCCTAATCTTAATCGTGAATATTCTAAGCGGTTAAAAAGTCCTTTAAAAGCGCATATATTTTAAATTACAAACCAAAAGCGCGAGGTAAACTCCCGCCTACAGCTTTTCGCGCGAGCAAGCTGAGCGCCTACAGGTGTTTAGCTTAGCCTTATTTAAAAGCCAAAGCGCGATGTAAAATCGCGCCTACGGTTTTGATGAGAGTGGTGGTTTAATTAATGTAGGTGAGGTTTTATCTATGAATCTTTGTTTAGCTCTGTAATCGCTTTAATACTAAATGCGTGCATAGTTATGTAGTGTTGCTTTTTAATGATTGTTTTTACGATACTTTGATCAATATTTAAGTAATCGTGAACAAGTGCATTTCGTAAGCCTATAATTTTACGCCATGAAAGTAGTTCCGCCTCGCTCAAAAAGCCTAAATTAGTAAGTTCGCTAAATGTTTGATAGGCGTTGCTACTGGTACTACTTTTGTGCTGCTTTAGCCAATGCTTTGATAAACCAATACACACCTCGGTCATTAACTGTAGTAATCGCTCTGCAGCTCGGTAGTCTCTGCTATTAAGTGAATCGATTTGACTGAGTTCGTCGAGTTCTTGTATATATTCGTCAATATGGCGTGTTACTTCACTTAAATAAAGTGTAATTCCGGTATCAGTCATGTTTACTCGCTATGGTTTCAAATTCGAACTGGCTATATATACGCTGCTGCTCTTTCATCGCTCTAACACTATTATTGCTTATAATTATTTTTCCATATTCAATAACGTTGAAAGCTAAATAACTTGGAATAATATTTATATCAACAATCGAAATAAGTTGTTCATTAAGGTTAAGTGCATTACTTATTTCAAGCTCAAGCTCTTTTGGCCTAAGGCGCTTATCGAACGATTCCAGATCAAAGTTTTTAAATGCTATGGCTAAGTCAATGTCACTATGGGGCTGGGCTGTCCCTTTTGCGTGGGAGCCATATAGCCAAACTACATCAATGTCGGTGTTTTGATGTAAATACTCAATTATTTTTTGTATAACTTTATTTGCCACGAAAAGTAACCATTGATAAAAACAGTAATAATAACCTATCAGTTTTATAGTGAACATTAAAACTGATATTTGTTTTATTTAATTTAAAAGCTTCGCTTTTCGCGCGAGCAAGCTTTGCGCCTTGTATCTCTCATTGATAAATGATTAGCTATCATTTATCACATCGAAGTCAGTGAGCTTGCCTGTGCGTCT
>NZ_JADYXE010000090.1:0-5595 GCF_015864465.1 Pseudoalteromonas sp. SWN29 | reverse complement strand
GCGCTGTGGAGTTAAATCCAGAGCAACACAAAGAAGCTGCTTAACAATTTAGGCGACAACTGTCTTGAAAAACGCCGTAACAGTCGTAGGAGAAAAAGAAACAGCCGATATTCTAAAAAGTAATATTGCTACGTTTGCTAATTCACAAAACTCAATTCAACAATCTGATTTAGTTTCAAATCACCCTTTCCATATAAATATTGAGAATCGCTCACGTAAACAGCTAATGCCAGCTGGTAAAACTGGTTTTCCCACTAAATGGTTTTATGAAAGAGCCAGAGGGCAATATTCAACTCAGTTGCGTGCTATGAGTACTAGTCGTAGTAACAAGTTCATTGCAGAATATCCGAAGGATCAAGTCTTTACGAAAACCGATATGGCTAAATATGAAAATACTTGGAGAATGAAGCCCTATGAAGTGAAGCGTGGAGCGCAGGCTAACTTGAAATTATTAGGGCAGGCAATTCTTAAAGAATTTGAGAATAATGAAGATGACTTTGGTGCTGTATTTTTTAATGATTTGGTTTCTAAAATGATTCTTTTTAGAAATGCTGACTATGCAATTCCAAGATCAGATTGGTACAAAGAGGAGAAGGGACTAAAAGCAGAAGTTGTAACTTATACCTTAGCTCTATTAAGGTATAACTTAAGAAAACAAGGGAAAGATATTAGTTTAAAAAGAATATACAATAATCAAGTTGTTAGCCCTAGTTTATTAAGTTTTATAGTTGATTTAGCTTATAAAGTTAGAAGTTGTATTACTGATCCTAATTTTAGAAATGGTGTTGTTAATCCATCTGAGTTTTGTAAGTCAGAGAAGGGTTGGTTGAAATTTCAAGAATTGGAAATTGACTGTAGTTTAATCGATCCAAGTGATTTATTAGATGAAAAACAGTTAAATGATATTCTAAAAGAAAATAATGAAGTTAAAGATACTTCAAAATCAATTTCAGACTTTGAATATGTTATGGGAGTTACAAGTGCAGAATGGCAAAGTATATCTGATTATTACTCAGCAACTTATCCAGCTACGCATAAAAATGTAGGGATTCCTTTAAAGTGTGTAGCCCTTCACTTATACAACAAAGTACCTTCTGATAAACAGATGAAAATGGCGGTTGAAGTTAGAAAAGCTGCTTATATATCAGGTTTCGACTTTGTTTAAATTAATTTAATAATTATTTCACCAATTTGCTGTGCCAAATATGGCGGCACAGCATTTCCTACCTGTACATACTGGTTAGTTCTAGTCCCTTCAAAAATATAATTATCAGGAAACGTTTGTAAGCGAGCGGCTTCACGTACGCTTAAACTTCTGCACTGCTGTGGGTCATAATGAACAAAGTAATGCCCATCTTTTGAGATATGGCTTGTAACTGTCGTAGCATATTTACTGGCAACTTGTACCCTAAATCGATCTGAATGTGTTCCAGTATCCCAATTAGCGTGGGCCGGGGCTAGTTCTTGTGGGAAATGACGAGACTTAGGCGATAAACCTTGAATTTGTGCGTATGCAGCACAGTATGAGTAACGTAGTAAATCATCAACCATATGTCCTCTGGTTTCATGATTTAGAACGACTTTAAGGCTTGGATCGATATACCAAGATTTTAAAGGCTCTGGCATGATTGGATCTTTGTTACTTAAAGCTTTTTCTTTTCTTGTTAAGCCTATTTTTGGTAAAAGATTCAAGCTATTTGCAGATTCTTCATTAAATTGCTTTGTCAGAATCACTTTTAATTTAGCTGCATTTTTAGTAACAGCTGTTTCCCAATCTTTTGCGTTATCTTTTTGCTTTGAGAAGCCGCTGCGTAAATTTGGTAGGTCACTAATAGCTTGTTCTACGCTTACTTGGTGTTCGCATAGTTTTAGCGTTTCTGGGGTTGCTTTAATATCCTCACGTACACCAAGTAGAATTACACGATGTCTTGCTTGAGGTATACCATATTGCTCACAGCGAATTAGGAAATCAGCAGAGTCTTTGTATTGTGGATCTTCCGGGGTCTTGGCATCAACGACTAATGAGTAGATTTTATATTTTGGAATCTTTTTATGCTTTGTTACTGAACCAGGACTACGCAAGTCTTCCAGTATTTGCGGGAACATCACTTGGCCATTTACTTTTGCCGTAAGTATTCCTCTTACATTTTCCATTACAAAAATATCAGGCTTCGCTAGGCAGATTACTTCTAAGTATTCTTTATATAAAAAATGGCGAGTATCTTCTTCTGCAACGTAACTTTTATTACCAGCATTTCGAGAACGCCCTGCAAGAGAATAAGCTTGGCATGGAGGCCCACCAATTAGTACTTTTGGCCCTTTATGCTCTTTTACAAGCTCTTTAATACGCTTATGAATAAGCTTATTATCTTTGCCAAGTTCTTTAGCACCATTGAGAGTTTCTTGATTGGCTTCTGTTGCAATATCGGGGTGCAGTTCAAACAACTCATCACGTGTAATTTTTCCATGCAGATAATTATAATAATTATCTAATGGTTGAGACTTTATTTTGAGTGAGCGAAAGAAAGCACGAGTAGTAAGAGTTTTATGGGCATGGAAATCTTTCTCAACAGAAATACCTATTTGAAAAGGCGATTTTCCATTTTCTGTTTTAGCTGCGGAAATCCCTTCGCCAAGTCCACCTGGGCCTGCAAATAAATCGATAACAAGAATTTCACCGTTTTCCATAACTAACTTAACTACTTCAAAATAAAAAGACGGTGAATCATACCAGGCCTCATATGGCCTATAAAGTTTTAAATAGACAAAATTAAACAACCGACCAAAATAACAGCTAATAATTGGAAATTAAAGACTGTTGCTAAGAAAACCTCGCCGTGATCACATCCGAAATTTAATTAATGATGGGTAATTAACAGCATGGCGGAATTTTGTTCCCGACAAATTCCAAGTACCTAAATCCCTTTAGGCAATGCTGTTAAAAGCGTAGCTTGGCCATGGATGGCCTATCTACGCTGGTTACGTTCATATCATTAATTTAAATTGAGGAAATAATGTGATCCTCGGGGCGCCGAGAGATTTCAAAGAGAAGTCGGCGGTTACTTCTCTTTGGTTGCCATCGCCAACGCGATATTAAGTCAATTATTTTGAAATTAAGAACCAAAAGCGCGAGGTAAACTCCCGCCTACGGCTTTTCGCGCGAGCAAGCTGAGCGCCTACAGCAAATTTTAAGGCTGGTGCTAAGGCAATTCTCCCCCCTTCAACTTCACCTGCAAACACATAATTAATGAGTAATTACCTCGCATGGTGCATATTCTCCCCAGCTTTGCTCCCTACAAATTCCAAGTACCTAAATCCCTTTAGACAATTTGAGGAAAGTGATGCTTGACCAGGGATGGCCTATCTACGCTGGTTACGTTCATATCATTAATTTAAATTGAGGAAATAGTGTGTCCTCGGGGCGCCGTGGGGTTCCAAGGGGCGGTCGGCGGTATCCGCCCCTTGGTTGCCATCGCCAATGCGATATTAAGTCAATTATTTTGAAATTAAGAACCAAAAGCGCGAGGTAAACTCCCGCCTACGGCTTTTCGCGCGAGCAAGCTGAGCGCCTACAGGTGTTTAGGCGGGCTTTGCTTGTTGATTGGGGTAATGAGCTAGTTACTAAAGAGAAAGCGCGATGTAAAATCGCACCTACGGGGTTGGTGCTTACGTTTGGTAGGTGAGGTTTTATACCTCGCTTTTAAATACATTTTTTACCACAGAAAAGTGAATTATTGTTCTAGGTGTAGCGAGCCGCAGCTCTGTGCCCTTGGTGATAAAAAGTGTTGTTGCATGAGCGCTATAAAAATTTGTGCCTACGTTTCCGGTGTATAAATTTATGTAGGTGGAGTTTTATATCCCACATGGCGTAATTTTGCTCTCTAAGTTTTAATTACTGAAACGCTTTAGTTAACAGTAACAGCCCCCAGCCAGCTATATGTATAAATGAGGCTACTTTAAACAGGGTATTTTGGTTGCGTTATCAACGAGGCATATTCGGGAGGGACCAAATATGCCTTTAACCACTAAATTGTGAACTGAAAGGTTTTCGTTAATAAAGGCAGCATCTCTGTTTTTATTGGTATTGGTTTACCATTGCTGAATCGCTTTGGATCAACGCTAATGAATCCCCAAAACTGTAAGCAGCGATTTATAAATCGAGATTCTATTAATAAGCCCAGTAGACTTTTTGAATCATAATATTCATTAGGCGTAAGTTGCAGTAGTAAATCTGGGAATGCGGTAGCTACTTCTTCAATTAACCTTTCAATCGAACCGTGGCTTTGTACTCGCCAAAGCATGAATACCCAAAAATCACGTAAATCTATATCATCGGGAAAGCTGTCGAAGTAAGCCCAATTATATTTTGTGGTTGCAGCTTCGAACATAGGTAAATAAAAGGCTTTAAGACCATGAGTTTGATACTGCTTTTGCGCTGTCTTTTTTATATGTAAACGCCCACTTTTATTGTAAATAATGCCTGCTGCGATCGCTAAAATACGTGTGTAATGTAGCGCATTAAACTTATCTTCATTACTACCAGCAAACTCATTAATACTAACAGGGGTAGAGTATTCGGCGACTGCAAATTTAGGGAGTAACTCTGTAGCTTGTTTTACTAATTTAGCTGGTAAGTTGCCTTTGCTTGTTGTTTTAAATGAACCACCTTGCTGCATGGCTTCGTCAATAATCAACGCTAAATAACACATTACAGGGGACGTTGATAAATCAACTGGAGTATTAATTATAACGCCTTCCAGTTCGCTAAAGGGGGCGTATATCCAATTGTGCATTTGGGCTGGCGAAAGCCCTGCAAAGTCTGCATTAGCTTTATTATTACGCTCTGTATTTTTATGCTGTACTACAAGGTTTAGTTCATCAAGGCTTAGCTCGGGGCTCATTGCTACAGTTTGAGTTATATCGTCAAATATTGAGGCATGCTGTTTTGATATATTATCCATACAGCAGTGTTTATATTTTTTACTGCTGCCGCAAAAACAAGGATCGTTTCTTCCTGGTGCCATTTTAAGTTACCTTTAACCCTGCTACATTTTTAATTATATTAGCCTATTATACTCAAATCATTTAGCAATACCCAAGCCTCAATTTTTTAAACTAACCTTTACTTATCGATGAGCTATCAAAACAGAATTCTATTCTCGGCAAACACCAAGTGCTTAATCTTTTTAAAAACGATGCTTGCACATGGATGTGCTTTTATCGCGTTTACGTTCATATTAATTATTAGTTTAAAGATAAGTGAAATCGAGAGGCGCCGTGTGATTCCAAAGAGAGGCAGGCGCTTGCCTTTCTTTGGTTGCCATCGCCAATGCGATATAAGTAAATTATTTTAAAATTAAGAACCAAAAGCGCGAGGTAAACTCCCGCCTACGGCTTTTCGCGCGAGCAAGCTGAGCGCCTTGTATCTCTCATTGATAAATGATTAGCTATCATTTATCACATCGAAGTCAGTGAGCTTGCCTGTGCGTCTAGTATTTAATACTGCTCCGTAGATAAGGCCCTGACTTTCTATTCTCAGAAACTGAATGGTATCCAAGCACACTTTTTTTAAGTAGATGCTGTATGTACAAGGGG
>NZ_JADYXE010000009.1:0-97213 GCF_015864465.1 Pseudoalteromonas sp. SWN29 | reverse complement strand
GCGCTGTGGAGTTAAATCCAGAGCAACACAAAGAAGCTGCTTAACAATTTAGGCGACAACTGTCTTGAAAAACGCCGTTCTTCTACTAGGTCTGAATACGTTGAACTTATAAAAACTTGATATTTGGTTGAATTCACAATACTTCCTTGAATTTGAACATGCGCTATAACGCCCTGTTAACAGACAATAAAATCGTTGGTTAAAATAAGCGACGAAGGAGTAAAAACCAACTATTTTTTGTCCTTGTTTAACAGCTTGTTAGGCTACTTTATGTAGACCAGAATTTATAGCCCCTAAAACACCAACAACCAGTAAAATAGATAATAAATACAGGTAATACATACTAAAATAATTGAAATGTTCTTTTTCTAAAAAAGAGCCTTCTTCTTTATCAAATTTAGACAGTAACCATTTGGGGCCGACAAGAAATATTGGATAACCTAAAGTAATAAACCAAACATAAAATAAGTTAATATCTTGATTGGTTAAGCCGTACCAAAACCAAGAAGCTATAGGAATAATAATAGCTAATATTTTAAATAATTTAAGATCAGGTTTTAGGTTCGAGGAATACTTTTTGTTGATTTGATCGAAAGCTACTATTTGTCCTTTTTCCAATAAACGCATCCCAATATTTATTGTAATTGTAAGTAAAATACATGCATGAATTTCATTGTCACTGTAATTAAAACCAATTTTTGAAGTAATAGTAATAATCGGAGTTACTACAAAGTTTTGGTAAAACAATAGTAAATCGGCAATAAACCCTTTCCACTTAAAAATGGTATCGGCTAAAGAAGCGATCGAACTTATAGAAATGAAGAAAAACACTATTAGAAATAATCGACTTGGAAGCGACACATTTCTATAAGAGCTAATCAATTCTTCGTAATCTCCCTTCAACCCCATTGATGATCTCCATATGTGATTTGTGGTAGTAGCCTAACAACTTTTCAGAGGACACTTTCCCTATTTTAGCGCGAAAAAGTCCTTATTTTGTGAACTTACATTAATAGCAAATAGTGTAAGTGATTGCCAGCTATAAATATTATGCTTACTGTAGCTTATGGAAACATGCGGAAAAGAAGAAAGTTTCCTCTTATTCTTACTAAGTTAATGACGACTCATCTGAATGACTATATCTCGCTCATTTTTGTCTGTCAGGTTTCAGGTATTAGCTTCTACATATCAATAGTTAGCTCTGGGTTTAATCGTACTTGGCCTAGCTCTGTTTAAGCATCATATTGTGATGTTTTCTGTAATAGTCCTCGCTATGTTTATGCCTTTAATATATTGCTTAACTGGTTTGTTAGCGTAATTTAAAATAACGATAAAAGCAGCGTGCTTACGTTTTTATTAAAGAAGCTAAATTGTGAAGTGAGTTTTAAATTATTAAAATTTAATGAAGTAGCAATGGTTAGTTTGTAACTTTTATTTTGAAGGATATTTAGTTCTTAAAAGCGCGATGTAAAATCGCGCCTACGAATATATCCAAGCTCGGTACTGTCACTTACTAAAAACTAAGTGCTGCCTCAGAGAATTACTTTCTAAAAGTCATAAAAAAGCCTAAAAGTGGTTACCCGCTTTTAGGCTTAATAATTTTTTGAGTTTAAAAAGCGTATTAAAAATATTTATTCAATACGCAGCTTAACTGCTTTAGCTAAATTAGCTGGCGATCATAATGCTTTTAACATTAACAAATTCACGCATACCAAAACCGCCGTGTTCTCGGCCATAGCCACTGCCTTTAACGCCACCAAACGGTAGGTTAGGTTGTGCTAAACCATAACCATTGATATTAATCATGCCGGTGTCGAAGTGCTTTTTAGCTAGTTCAATGGCTTTTTTCTCATCTTTAGAGAAAATACCACCGCCTAAACCGTAGCGAGAGTCGTTGGCGATGCGCATTGCATCGTCGTTGTCTTTCGCTTTTATTAGCGAAGCTACTGGGCCAAATAGTTCGTCATCGTACGCAGGCATGCCAGGCGATAAGTTATCTAGTAGCGTTGGTGGGTAGTAGTAACCTGTTTGCGATGGAATTTCGCCACCCGTTACTATGTTTGCACCTGCTTTAACTGATTCCATTACTTGGTCATGAATGCCGTCACGTAAATCTTCACGTGCCATTGGACCTAAGTCTGTATCATCTGCCATTGGGTCGCCCATTTTCATGGCTTCAAATTGCTCTTTTATTTGCGCTTTAAAGTCATCATAAAGAGACTCAACCACTACATAACGTTTAGCTGAAACGCAGGTTTCGCCGTTATTAATCATACGGCCTGTTACACAGGTTTTAACTGCTAGCTCTAAATCTGCGTCATCAAGTACTAAGTAGGCATCGTTACTACCAAGCTCAAGTACCGTCTTTTTAGCATGCTTGCCAGCTTCTTCAGCTACTTTTTTACCTGTAGCATCACTACCTGTAAAGGTTACGCCGCTAATTGCTTTGTGCGCGATTAATGAACTTGCTGTTTTACCATCGATAAGTAAGTTGCTAAAGCAATGCTCAGGGAAGCCTGCTTGTTTAAATAAGGTGTCGATTTTTTCAGCCATGCCAAATACGTTACCAGCATGCTTTAATACTGTTGTGTTACCCGCCATAATATTGGCTGCACTGTAACGAATTACCTGATAAAGCGGGAAGTTCCAAGGCTGGATACCTAATAATACGCCCGTTGGTTGGTAGCTAATAATTGCGCGGCCACCTTCCATATCACGTTCTTCGTCGGCAAGTACTTGTGGGCCGTTTTCGGCGGTGTAACGACAAATAGCTGCACACAGCTCAACCTCTTGAAAGCCTTGCTCGTAAACTTTACCCATTTCTTCGGTCATTAGTTTTGCAATAGCTTCTTTTTGATCTTCAAATAGCGATGCTAATTTATTTAAATGCTTAGCACGTTCGGTAAATGAGGTTAAACGCCATTTTAAATATGTTTCGTGAGATTTTTCGATTACCTGCTCAGCTTCCTTTTGAGAAAGTAGTGTGTAGGTATTAATGGTTTGCTCAGTTGCCGGATTAATCGTTTTAACTGTGTTACTCATTTCTATCTCCTTACAAATTAATTATCTATAAGGGTGCAAAACAAAAGCCAGTTAGTATTCATCAATAAATTATTTATAACTGTATGTAATATTTGAGTTTTTATTTTTACTTTTTATAAAAGTATAATTTTTATTTAAAATGCTTTCTGATATGTTCTGTAAATAATGCAATTAGCAGAAAAAGTTACATAGAGATAAAAATGATACGTTTCTTCTAACCTTCACTTACTATTTATTGATTACTACGCACTTATAAAGCTTAGTGCAGCGCTGATAATATAAGGTTGTTTACTCAATATGCTAATACGAGTGCAGCTAAAATTCGCAAATGATTAAAATGGCAAATAAATGAGTCAAACATATGTATTTGAACTGGGCGATAGTTATGCCGAGCTTACACACGTTTTAAAACAAAAGCTGGCGGGGCAATACTCAGTTAAGCAATTCTCCCGAGATACAGTGCTATTACAACAAGGCGAAACGCAGCGTTATGGTTATTTAATTATTGACGGTGTACTTGGCGCTTTGCACTCTACAATTGATGGAGGGCAAAGGTGTAAGGAGTTTTATTTTAAAGATGAATTTGCGCTATTGTTTGCTAATTGGCTTACAAACACAGAGGCTTTTTATCAGTTAAAGGTTATAAAGGCTGCCACAGTTATCGTTGTCCCATTACATATATTTGATAACAGTGAATGGGTCAACATTAAAAACCAGCTTGTTGCTCAGCAGCTTATATTTAAAGAGGCAAAGGAGGCTTTTTTACTACTTAATAGTCCTGAGCAGCGTTATCGTTATTTGTTACTAAAAAAGCCGCACTGGCTTGCACAGCTAAGCTTAACCGAAGTGGCTATGTATATTGGTATATCGGCTATTTCGTTATCACGAATTCGTAAACGACTTAACTTAAGTTAAGGGCAAAAATAGTAAAGCTGGTTAGACTGCTGCTTTTTCAGGAGTCACTATGTTTTTATTTGCTCAGTGCTTGGTAGCCATCGCTACTTTATTAGATTTAGCTTCTTTTCAGTTTAAGTCTCGTTCGCTTATTTTAATGTGTTTATTTAGTTCTGTTTTACTTACGTCAGTTCATTTTTTTATACTTGGCCATGCCAGCGCGGGTAGCCTAATGTTAATTGCTGCAATACGTTATTTATATTGTGTATTTGCTCGAAAAACATGGGTAATGTTGGCGTTTATGTTACTTAGTTGCTTAGCAGTTTATTTTACTTGGTATAGCTGGCTAAGTGGTTTGGCACTTGCTGCAACACTTATTCAGACTTTTGCCTCGTTTCAAAAAAATGATCTGTATTTACGCTTAATTATGGTGGTGGGTACATCGCTTTGGATAAGTCATAATATATTAGTAGGCTCGCCGATAGCTGTATTAATGGAAAGCCTATTTATGGCTAGTAATTTAGTAGGGCTATATCGGTTTTATACCCCTAAAAAATTAGCTTAGGGGTCGGTATATTTCGTTTTTTAAACAGGTAAGTAGACGTTAAAAAAGCTGTTCAGCAATCTTTTTAAGTAAGTAGGTTTCTCGCAAAATAGAAAGCCCTTGTTTTTCGCTGTTGGCAAGCGTGCGCTCGTTATGTGCAATTGCATCATTAATATTAACCCATTTAGCAGTCATGCCATTTTGTTGCTCGTAATGTTCAAGCTGGGCTTTACCAAGTTCGTCGGCAATATTACATACGTAGCAATACGATTTTATATGGATAATGTCAAAATCGTCTTTATACCAAGGACGATACTCTTCGTAGAGTCCAAAGGCTTTTACTACACTTATTTGCTGTGCACCGGTTTCCTCATTTAGTTCGCGTATTAAGCCTTGCTCAATGCTTTCGCCTTCATCCACGCCACCACCAGGCAAGCTGTAATCTTCATAGCGGTTTGTGTACATTAAAAGTATTTTACTATTTTTAATTACAATGGCACGCCCTGTTATACGAGTAAATTGAGTGCCTTGGTCGATATTAATACCTGAATGAATCAGGGTTTTTAATTGCTGCATTTCATCTCCTTTGTGGGATGTTCATACTATCAGTTGCTATCATTGTGTGAATAGGAACGATTTTAATTATTTTTTTGTGATCGATTTTTTTAAGCATACGTAAATATTAAGTTGGTAACATAAATAGTATTGAATCACTTAATTATTTAAGTCATTAGATTTTAAGCGCGCCTTTAAATTAGTATTTATGATGCGTAGAATAAGAAAAAAGCATAGGGATTTATCATGTTAAACATACTTTTAGTAGATGATGACGTCGAGTTTAGTGACGTTGTATGCCACATAGTCGAATTCCTCGGCCACAATATAAGCACCGCAACCAGTTTAAAAGAAGCGCATCAATGGTTTGAAAATAATACCTTTGATCATGTGCTGTTAGATTTTATGTTGCCAGATGGCAGCGGCCTGCATTTACTCGATCATTTAAAAATGATTGGGCAATCTCCAAAAATTACACTTATTTCGGGCCACCCTTCAGTTAAAGGTATTTTAGCTGAAATGTGTGAGCCAAATGTAGGGCATTTATTAAAGCCATTACAACGCGAAGATTTAGAACTGGTTTTAAATGGCCCTAAAAAAGCAGTTAAAAAAGCAAAGTCGAGTGGTATAACGCGTCACTTTGGTGGCTTAATTGGCGAATCAGAGGTAATGCACAAGCTTTACAACATGATTGAACGCGTTGCTAAAACAAATGCTAACGTGATGCTCATGGGTGAAAGTGGTGCAGGTAAAGAAGTTGTAGCTCAAGCTATCCATAACGCCAGCCAGTGTGAAGGCCCGTTAGTGGCGAGTAACTGTGGTGCGCTTTCAAAAGAGTTAATTGGTAGTGAATTATTTGGCCATGAAAAAGGCGCTTTTACCGGTGCTATAGCTCGTAAAGAAGGGGTATTTGAGCAATCAAATAACGGTACTTTATTTTTAGATGAAGTAACCGAAATGCCAATTGATATGCAGCCAAATTTACTGCGAGTGCTTGAAACTAAAAAAGTAACGCGCGTCGGTGGTAACAGAGAAATACCAACAAATTGCCGTGTTATTTCAGCCACTAACCGCTCGCTTACCGATTTAGCGCAAAATAATATTATTCGTGAAGATATTTACTTTAGGCTAGCGGTTTTTCCTATTGATATACCGCCACTTCGCGATAGAAAAGAAGATATTCCTTTATTAGCTAAAGCGTTTTTAGATCAACTTAATGACGAAAATGGCACTGCCTTTAGTTGGACGCCAGCACAGCTTAAAGAGTTGCAAAGCTATGAATGGCCGGGTAACGTGCGCGAAATTCGCCATGCGATACACCGTGCATTTATTATGAGTGATCCGCAAACTAGCGATATTATTTTGCCTGATAATTTAGAATCGCCGTTTTCGCGTGTTAATAATCAAACTGCAGAAAAGCCAGTATCGGCAGGGCAAACAATTGAAGAAGTTGAAAAAGAACTTATTCATGCAACGCTTGATAAAGTGCAAGGTAATAAAACACTTGCTGCGCAAATGTTAGGTATTAGTACAAAAACACTTTATAACCGCCTTAATGCGTATGGCGGTATTGGCGAATATAAATAGATCTGAGGAAGGGTATGACATCAGACAATAAAACAGAGCAGCTTAATAAATTAGTACACGATGCAAGAGGGCCGCTAAATCGTATTTCGATGAATGCCGAGCTTATTAAATTGGTACTTGAAAACGATATGCCAAAGGAAAAAGCGTTAGATGCACTTGATAAAATTATCAATAATTGCCAACAGTGCAGCGAAAGTTTACAAAAAATATCAGACTCTCAATAAATACAGTGTTGTTTAAACACTAACTCGGGAAGCTAATGAACAAGCAAAAACATCAAAGCAAAGCGAATATTACTTGGGCAGCTTTTATAGTTGTTGTGTTGAGTATTATTGTAGGTAACGCATTTTTAGCATTGAACACTATTCAAGGTTTAACACAAACCCAAAAGAGTTTAGACAACACAAGTATGCTGACAACGGCAATTGAGCAATTGCATTTATCTATAGTGCAGGCTGAGTCGGGTCAGCGTGGTTATTTATTAACGGAAGAGGCTGATTATTTAACGCCTTACTATGATGCGATTGGGCAAATACAGGCACAAACAGATCATGTTAAATCGCTCCACTCTGAAATTGATGGCCAAGCAGATCGTATTGCTCAGTTACTAGTGCTTGTAGATAGTAAAATTAACGAGCTTAAAAAAACCGTTAACCTTGCACTTGATGATAGAGAAAGACGTGCATTGTATGTGTTAAATACACATAAAGGGCGAGATCTTTATAGGCAAATCCGTGAACACGTAAATGAAATACAAGACCGCGAATTACTTTTCAAAGTGAGTCATTTTTCAAAGTTAGCAAAGATAAAAAATGAGGCTAAAATTACGTTTGCTATAACGGCAATAACAAGTGCACTACTTATTATTGGTATGTTTGTAATGACGCGTCTTAATTTAAGAAATGCTGCAAAGTATCGTTTTGAGCTTGAAAAACAAAACGAAACATTAGCAACGAAAGTGTCTGAACGTACGCAAGAATTAACGTTGTATTCTGACGAGTTGAGCCGAAGTAACCGAGAGCTTGAAGAGTTTGCTTTTGTGGCGAGCCATGATTTACAAGAACCACTTAGAAAAATTCAAGCCTTTAGCGATCGTCTTGAAACAATGTTTAAAGATGAACTTGGTGAAAAAGGGATTGATTACATTGGCCGTATGAAAAATGCAGCTCAACGTATGTCTAACTTAATAAACGACCTATTAGAGTTTTCGCGTATAGCAACGCGTGGTAAAGACTTTGACGATACAAATTTAAACGAAGTGGTAACCGATATATTAAGTGATTTAGAAATTGCGATAGATGAGTCTAATACACAAGTAGATGTAGAAGACTTACCGGTTATTCAGGCTGATAAAAGCCAAATGCAGCAATTGTTTTTAAATTTGTTGTCGAATGCGGTGAAATTTAGACGCCCAGATGTAAGTCCACATATTAAAATTAGTTACCAGCATGAAAATATATTTAGTGCTGATCATAATACCGAATTAAGTTTTCAAGTTATTACAATAGAAGACAATGGCATTGGTTTTTCACAAGACTACGCCGATAAAATATTTGTACCGTTTCAGCGTTTACATGGCCGCTCAGAGTATAAAGGCACGGGTATTGGCCTTTCTGTATGTAGGCGTATTGTGGAGCGTCATGGCGGAACAATTACAGCCCAAAGTAAAGACGGTGAAGGTGCAACTTTCACCATAAAACTACCTGTGGAAGCTGCGCTTTTCACATTGCAAGGAGAGGCTTAAATGCCCTATACAAAAGTAAAACCGATTACTATTTTAATGGCAGATGATGATGAAGATGATCGTTTGTTAACACAAGATGCCCTTGCCGAAAGCCGTGTTCTTAACGAACTTCACTTTGTTGAAGATGGCGTTGAGTTACTTGAATACTTAGAGCGTAGAGGTAAGTTTGAAGACAAGACAACATCGCCTCGCCCTGGGCTTATATTACTTGATTTAAACATGCCTAGAATGGATGGTCGCGAAGCGCTTGAAGCAATTAAAGCAAACCCTAATTTAAAGGGTATTCCGGTTGTAATTTTAACTACGTCTAAGCAAGAAGAAGACATGGTTAAAGGCTATAACCTAGGCGCTGCATCTTACATTACAAAACCAGTAACGTTTGATGGCCTAGTTGATTTAATGAAAACACTTGGAAAATACTGGGTAGAATTTGTAGAGCTACCAACAACATTTAACGATTAATGGAGATTGTATGTTAGATAAAGTGACTCAGTTGCTGCTTGTAGAAGATGATGAAGATGATTACATACTCACCTGCGACTATCTGGACCAATTGGATTCACACACGTTTAACATTCAATGGATAAGCTCCCCTGAGCAGGCAATTGAAACGCTTAGCAAAAATGAGCACGACATTTGCCTGCTTGATTACCGCTTGGGTGCATCTAATGGTTTAGATGTATTAAAAGAAGCCATTACTAACGGCTTTAGCGGACCTATTATTATGCTTACCGGGCAGTCAAACGACGAACTAGATTCGGCGGCACTTGATGCTGGCGCGGTAGATTATTTAATAAAAACAGAAATGAGCTCTAGCCGCTTTGCGCGTGCTATTCGCTATGCTTTGGCGCGTAAAGATGTTGAAGGTGAGCGAGTAGAGCGCTTAAAAGCGGAAGCTGAAAACCGTTCTAAAGACCGCTTTTTAGCCCATTTGAGCCACGAATTACGAACTCCTCTATCGTCTATTTTAGGTTATACAGAACTATTAATGCAGAGCGACTTTAGTCAGCAAGCAGAAAATGAGTTAGGTGTAATTTATCGAAACGGTAAACACTTATTGAGCCTATTAAACGATGTGCTCGATTTATCTAAAATAGCCGCCGATAAATTAGAGCTAACCTTAAGTGAAGTTAACCTTGATAGCATGCTTGCCGATGTATACACGTTAATGCGCGTATCGGTGCTTGATAAAGGGCTTACGCTACGCTTTGAATCACATCAGCCATTGCCTTTAGTTGCACGACTTGATGCAACAAGAGTTCGCCAAATTTTAATAAATTTAATAAATAATGCGGTTAAGTTTACCGATAAAGGCGAAATTGTTGTTAATGCGTGGACGCAGTGGGTTGATGACACCGAAATGCTGTTTTTTAGTATTAAGGATTCAGGAATGGGTATAGCCCCTGAAAAACAAGAACTGATATTTAAACCGTTTGAGCAAATAGCTGATGTAGAATCGCGCTCTGTAGGTGGTGCAGGTCTTGGCTTAGCAATATGTGCTGAGCTGTTAGCGCGTATGCACGGTGATATTAGTTTGCACTCTGAAGTTGGTAAAGGCTCTACGTTTACTATTTCGGTTTACCCAGGTGATATTAGTGAAGTAGAGCGCCAAGTACTTAACTTTAGCAGTGCGCCGCAACTACAAAGTAAACTGGCTCCTTGTAAAGTACACGGAAGAGTATTGGTTGTTGATGACTTGCGCGACTTACGCATGCTAGTTGGTCATATGATCAGTACCTGTGGCGCGCGAGTAGACTACGCAGAGCATGGCCAGCAAGCACTTGAAAAAGTACGCATAGCAGATGCGTATAAATCGCCTTATGATATTATTTTTATTGATATTCATATGCCTGTAATGGGCGGCAAGGAAGCTACCATAGAGCTTAGAAAAATGGGCTACAAAGGCCCAATAATTGCGCTCACTGCTGCTACTATGAAAGGAATACATGAAGAACTTGCTGCGCTTGGCTTTAATGATGTAATACCAAAACCGGTTGATAGCACTGCTTTGTATCAATGTTTGCAAGATTATTTGGTAGCGCCAGAACATGCTCCTCAAGCCAAAGATATAAATAGTAGTTCGGACTTAACAGAGAAAAAACAGCGCTTTTTACTTGTAGAAGACGATCACGATGCAGCGCAAATTACACAGCTACTTTTAGAAAGTTTAGGTGTAGAAACTGTGATTGCGTCTAGCTGCGCGCAATGTTTGCAAATACTTAATCACGACCAACAATTTAATAAAGTATTGTTAGATATGCATTTACCTGATGGGTGTGGCGTTGATTTAGGTCAGCAAATTAACGACCGTTACCCTGAACTACGCTTAGTGATTGTAAGTGGAGCTGAGCCAGACCCAAGAGAAATAAAAGATTTAAATATTGACCGAGTTTTACTTAAACCTATTAATTTGAGCTTGTTAGAAACACTAATTAGCTAGGGCCTGTTTATCTTTCGAGGTTGAATTTGCAGCAGTATGTTTGGTATTTAGGCAAGGCAGAGCCTGTATAGTGTGGTTACTCCCCATAAATAGGCGATAACGTAGAACAAATGCCAAACATGCGCTGCCCGAAGGGTTCTGCCCAGGGACTATTTACTTTTTGTTGCCTACATGGATTTAGGTCTGTCTCTTATACACAAGTCTTTGAATATCGATAAGTCTGTGATCTAATCGATCATCATCACTCATAGATTTATCGTATGCACACAAACACTTCTGAAGAATGGGCTCAATTAATTTTTGGTAACGCTAATTTAGGAGATCCGAGACGCACCCGACGATTAGCTCTACTAGCAAGCGATATGGCTGAGAATGCAGACAGCTCAATTGTTAAGGCTTCTGATACACCCGCAAAAATTGAAGCCGCTTATCGTTTCATTAGAAATGAGAAAATATCCCCTCAAGCGATTGCAGATTCAGGGTTCTCACAAACGAGTGAAGCGGTAAAGCAGTTGCCTTTGGTTCTCGCTATCCAAGATACGACAGGATTGACATTTAAACACAGTGTTTGCAAAGAATTAGGCGATGTGAACTGTGCAAATACATTAGGAAAACCATCAAAAACAAGAACGCTATATGCGCATTCAACTTTAGCAATTGATGCAAATACGGAGCACGTTATTGGTTTACTCGACCAGTACTATTGGTTTAGGAAATCAAAGGTTAAAGGGACTAAAGTTCAACAACAGCAACGCCCTTACGAAGAGAAAGAAAGCTATCGCTGGCAACAAACATTAATGGATATAAAAAAACGTACAGGTGAATTATCAAACATACTTAACATCTGCGACAGAGAAGCTGACATTTATGAGTACATGACTTACCAAAAAGATGAAGGGCATCGATTTTTAGTCAGAGCAAAAGAAAATAGAAAATTAATAGAGCCTCAATGCAATCTCAATCAGTTAATAGAAACAGCGCAGGGTCAGTGTTGTTACACTATTAATATAGCGCAACGTGCGGGAAGAAAAGCGCGTCAGGCCCGAATTACATTGAGCTATCAACCTATAAGACTCGCCAAGCCTAAGCGAGTTCAAGGGCAAGAATCACCGACATTGAGTGTCAATGTCATTGTCTGTCAGGAAAAAGAAAGTACACAAAAAAATCCATTATGTTGGATTTTATATACGACAGAGCCCGTAAATACAGCAGAAGATGCCCAGAAATTAGTAAGATACTATGAACTTCGTTGGCGTGTAGAGGAGTTTCATAAAACATGGAAAACAGATGGAACCGAAGTAGAAGATTTACGTTTGCAACACAGTGATAATATTTTACGAATTGCGATCATTAAAGCGTTTATTGCTGTCAGGTTATTACAGCTGCAAAATATGGCGCAAAGGAGTGAATTAGACAAAGAAGTGAGATGTACAACTTGTGTTAAAGAGATGACGTGGAAATTACTATGGGCAAAGGTTGAAAAGGATGTGTTGCCGGATAAAGTACCGTCTATTCATTGGCTATACTATAGTTTAGCGAAATTGGGAGGGTGGTATGACAGTAAAAGAAATGGTCGAGTTGGCGTAAAAGCACTCTGGAAGGGGTGGTTGAAATTAGCAGAAATGGTCGAATCTGCCGAATTGTTAATATCAATTCAGCAGACAGAAAAGTTGTGATCAAGAGACAGGGATTTAGGTAAGGGGCGTGAGCAGGACGCGGAAGCTTTGCTCGGTTTTTACTTATTCTTACATGGATGTAAGCCAGTAGAGTAACGCAGGAGCAGTTACCGAGCCCACTAGGTTACAAACCTCGCGCCGCGATTAAATAGCCCCTAGATTGAACAAATTTCAATCCTGAAAGGTCAACAGGCCCTATTAACTGAGATGTTATTATATGCATTCAATAAAGTTATTATCTGAGAAATTAACACCATCAAAAGTAGTCTGTGTTGGCCGTAACTATACCGCACACATTGCAGAGCTAAATAACGAAACGCCAGATCAAATGGTTTTATTTAATAAGCCAAATAGCGCAATTACTAATACGTTATTTGCAGCTCACAACGGCGATACGCTGCATTATGAAACCGAGTTGTGTTTTGTCATTAAAAATAAAAAGTTTGTAGGGGTTGGGCTCGGCCTTGATTTAACTAAGCGCACTGTGCAAAGTAAATTAAAAAATAAAGGGCTACCTTGGGAGCGGGCTAAAGCGTTCGACGGGTCTGTTATTTTAAGTGACTTTGTTGAATTAACAGATGCAATGCAGCACTTTACCTTTGAACTTAAAATTAATAATGAAGTGACTCAGCGAGGGGATACTCATTTTATGCTGCATAACCCAGATTCAATTTTACAAGAAATTAGTGAATTTATGAGCTTAGAAGATGGTGACGTAGTAATGACAGGCACACCGTCGGGCGTAGGCGAGGTAACACCTAAAAGTATTTTCTCTGTTGCGCTTTATGCTAATGATCAGTGCTTGCTTGAGCATCAGTGGATCGTGAACTAAAAATACGGTTAAACAGACACTTAAACAGCCAATTAAATGTGATTTAATTGCCTGTTTAAGTTTGTATTAATAGGGCATTGGATGGTTTCTAAAAATAGCATCAATACTTGTCAGTATTTCACTGTTTAGCGTTATATCAAATGCATCAATATCTTCTTTTAATTGCGCCATACTTGTCGCGCCAATAATTGAGGACGTAACACCATCAACTTGGTTACACCATGCTAGCGCAAGCTGCGCTGGGGTAATATTATTTGCATAAGCCAGCTCAACATATTGCTTAGTTGCTTGTTCTGCATTGGGTGTATCTCTAAAAATACCGTTGCGCTGCATGAAGGTCCATCGAGAGCCTTCAGGGCGAGCACCATTTAAGTATTTACCCGTTAATAAACCGGCAGCCAGAGGCGACCATGGTAAGTAGGCAATCTCTTCATGAACACATTGCTCTATTAAATATGGCCAATCTTTAGCATGCGCTAGGCTAAATTCGTTTTGAATAGACACCATACGCGGTAAGTTATGCTCTTTAGCTAAACTTAAAAACTGGCTGATACCCCATGGCGTGTCGTCAGATAAACCGCAGTGCTTAATTTTTCCTGCTTTTACACATTCATTAAGGCCTTCTAGAATATCGAGCATACTAGCTTGCTGTTCTTGTGTATTTACGTCGGTAAATTTAAGCGTGCCAGGCCACTGCCTACCAAAATGTGGTGTTGAACGGTTTGGCCAATGTAACTGATATAAATCGATGTAGTCGGTTTGAAGGCGCTTGAGTGAATCGTCCACGGCTTCTATTACTGTTTGGCGAGTAATATTGCCACCATCACGTACCCACGATAAGCCATTGCCTGCAATTTTTGTGGCAAGTACTACATCGCCGCGTTTTTGTTTATTACGCGATAGCCAATCGCCAATAATTTCCTCTGTTTTACCATAGGTCTCTGGAGAAGGAGGCACAGCATACATTTCGGCTGTATCAATAAAGTTTACGCCTTGCTCTAGCGCGTAGGCTATTTGCTCATCCGCATCGCTTTGAGTATTTTGTTTGCCCCAAGTCATACTGCCTAGGCACACTCTAGATACGTCTACACCACTGCTACCTAGTGGACTGTATTTCATAAAAATTCCTTAGCTAAATTAGTGTTGAGCGTGGCTAGTTAAAGCCGATAAAAGAGGCTCAGAAATCGCAGCTTTTTGCCCTGTTGTAAAATCAAACATGACAACTTTAGAAGTACCCGTTGTTGTTATAGCCTTTTGAACATGGCTGTAAACGGTGTAATTCATGGTGAAGCGGTCTGTTTTTATATCAGTAATAGTAACACCCACTGTAAGCGTATCGGGAAAGGTGACAGGGCGTTTATAGCGAATATTATTTTCGCTAATTACTGGGCCCACACCATTTGGGCTTATTGTGTCGAACAGATTTATTTTATTTAAAAAGTCGATTCGGGCTATTTCAAAGTAACGTAAATACACTACATTATTTACGTGTTGCAGTGCATCCATATCAGCCCATGCTACGGTGATGTCGGTATGAATAGGGTGCTGATCTTTAAACGTTTGCATTATGTATTGGCCCTTAATTTTAAAGCACTTAGATTATCAATATGGTGTTATGAGCTCAAGGTAATTAGAGTATGTTTTTTTGTAAGATGATTGTACCTATTTAATTTTAGGTCTAAAGTTAAGTGGCACGGTAAAAACACACAAGACAAAAACACACAGAGGTATGTATGCAAAATATAATTAATTGGTTTTTAGCTTGTTTGGTTTTTATAGCCTCTTTCACCTGTTATGCAATGGGTAACGTATCTGGCGCTATTATTTTAATGCTAGCGGGGTTTTTATTCGAGGTTATATTTTGGCTACGCGGTTATAAAGAGCCTGAAGACAATAAACGCTTTTTTTAATCGCTAACTAGGGCCTGTTGACCTTTCAGGATTAAAATTTGTTCAATCTAGGGGCTATTTAATCGCGGCGCGAGGTTTGTGACCTAGTGGGCTAAGTAAAAACCGAGCAACAAAGAGTAAATTGCCCCTAGGCAGAACCCTTCGGGCAGCGTATGTTTGGCATTTGTGCTACGTTATCGCCTATTTATGGGGAATAACCACACTACATAGGCTCTGCCTTGCCTAAATACCAAACATACTGCTGCAAATTTAACCTCGAAAGATAAACAGGCCCTAGGCTTGCTTATCACAATTGATTCTATAATAATGACTGTATAAATAACCAGTCGTTATAGTGGTGATGAAAAAGTTTATTCACATAGACATGGATTGCTTTTACGCAGCAGTAGAAATGCGAGATAACCCAAAACTTGCACATGTACCGCTTGCTATTGGAGGCAATAGCCGACGAGGCGTGCTCTCAACTGCTAACTATATAGCGAGAGAGTATGGCGTGCGCTCGGCTATGTCGAACTATCATGCTAAACAATTATGCCCCGATTTAGTTATTGTTCCTGGGCGCATGGCTGTATACAAAGAAGCTTCAAACCAGATACGCGAAGTATTTAACCGCTACACAGACTTAGTTGAACCTCTTTCTTTAGACGAAGCCTACCTTGATGTAACAGACAGTAGTGCTTGTAAAGGCAGTGCCACGCTTATAGCACAGCAAATAAGAGCGGATATTTACACAGCCACAGGGCTTACTGCATCGGCAGGTATTGCACCTATTAAGTTTATTGCCAAAATAGCCAGCGACGAAAAAAAACCGAATGGTCAATTTGTAGTTTTGCCTCACGAGGTCGATGACTTTTTGGCGCAATTACCGCTGGGTAAAATTCCGGGTGTAGGTAAAGTAACACTCGAAAAACTCAATTTAAAAGGGTTATATACCGGCAAAGATGTACGCGAAAAAGGCGTAAATTGGATGCAGCAACATGTAGGTAATTTTGGTGTGTCGCTTTATCAAAAATGTGCAGGTGAGTATGTTGGTAAAGTATCGACAGATCGCATAAGAAAATCGCTGAGTGTTGAACATACCTACGAATACAATAAAACAAGTTTGCAAGAGTGCCTAGATGAGCTTCCAAAACTGTTAGACGAATTAGTTTTAAGGCTTAATAAGCAACAATTACAAAACCGTATTAATAAGCTGAGTGTTAAGGTGAAGTTTGCAAATTTTGTAGTAACCTCAGCCGACCAAGCATATCACGAGCTGAATACTGAAATACTTGTTCAACTACTTACCAAAGCCTATCAACGAGGTCTACAACAGCCTGTTCGGTTACTTGGTATAGGCGTTGGCATTAAAAACGAACCAGAGCAAAACTTCCAACTGAGTATTCTTGATTAAGCTGTAAAGCCTGTAACTCCAAGTTGCCATTTATTGGCAACTTGTATAATTAGCTCATCGCACCTTGCTGGTCTTCAATATTTAAATCGACGATAATAGGGGCTTATGTTTTCTAACAGGACTTTATTTATGGCATACCCTCAAGCGGTTAGTGCAAGCCTTGAATGCACATCTCATGATGCGCTTATTATTATTAGTGATGACTTTTCTCAATTACCAAACAATTCATTACGTGACGCTATTTTAGCGCAGGCAAAAGTTGATTCTCGCATTGGTAAGCAAGTTACTTTATTAGTGATTGAAAACAAACGCGTTGTACTTGCGCCAACCGGTCCGTTAAATAGAGATTACGACGACGTTCGTCGCTATTTTGATGCAGCTAAACTAGCAATTAACGAAGCAAAAGCATCGGGCAGTGTTAATCCTGCATTATTGTTACCAAATTTAAATGGTGATAGCCGTTACCAACATGCGCTAGAAGTTGCTTATTTAGGTGCTTGCCAAGCATTATGGCAGCCATTAGAGGCGCGTGAATATCACGGTGAAGGTATTGAGCCTATTACTCAAATTGCCTTAATGGGCGCGAACGAGCAAACAATTAAAGCAGTTAATGCCATTGCAGCAGGGCAGTATGCAGCACGTGATTTATGTGGCACTGAACCAGAGCGTATGGCTCCACCACGTTTTGCTGATTACTGCGTTGATTTGTTTAAAGGCTCAAATGTGGCCGTTGATGTAATTGATGATATTACTGCTATTGATAAAAACTACCCAATGCTAAGTACGGTTGCTCGTGCATCATACGCAGTTGAGCGCCATCACCCACGTGTTGTTAAGCTTGAATATGTACCAGAGGGCGAAATTACTCGTACACTTATGTTTGTAGGTAAGGGCCTTGTATACGATACAGGCGGTGCAGATCTAAAAGTAGGCGGCCATATGGCAGGCATGAGCCGTGATAAAGGCGGCGCAGCATCTGTTGCGGGCTTTATGAAAGCTGTTGCAGATTACCAACCTAAAGGCGTTAAAGTAGTATCGTATTTAGCTGTTGTTCGTAATTCTATTGGTTCAGATTGTTTTGTGCCAGATGAAATTATTACTAGCCGCGAAGGTGTACGTGTACGCATTGGTAATACCGATGCAGAAGGGCGTTTAGCAATGGGCGATCTACTTAGCGAAATGAAAGATTTAGCTAAAACGCAGGTTAATCCAACGTTATTTACTGTTGCTACATTAACGGGTCATGCGGCTCGTGCAATGGGTCCTTACGGTGCGTATGTTGAAAATGGCCCAGCTCGAAGCGCTGGTGTATCTCGTCAAATTGCTGACCTTGGAGATTTGTGGGCTGATGGCGCTGAAGTATCGCGTTCTCGCCGTGAAGATTACGACTTTATTAAACCACGCACACTAGCTGACGATGTTTTATCTAGCAATAACGCGGCATCGGCTGTTACCGCTCGTGGTCATCAGTTCCCAATGGCATTTATGGCTATTGTTGGTGGGCTTGATAAACACGGTAACGACTCTGCACAGCCTTTACCTTATGTGCATATGGATATTGCGGGTAGCGGTGTTGAAGGTGGTGATTGGCAGCACGGTAAGCCAACTGCCGCATCAGTAACGAGCTTGTTTGCACGTTACTGTTTGTAAGCTAAAAACTTACATGCAATAAAAAAGCCCTGTTAATTCAGGGCTTTTGCGTTTCATGATAACGGTATCGCTATCAATCTAATTTAAAGCGATTAACTACGCTCGAAAGCCCTTGGCTACTTTGCTTAAGGTTATCGCTGGCATTTGTAAGCTGTTTAGTATTATTAAGTGACTGCTCTGTTGATTGAGATAGCTCGTTAATACGTAAATTAACCTCGTCGGCAGCTTGAGTTTGCTGCTCTGTAGCACGTGCAATTTGGCTGTTCATTTCGGTAATAATTGAAACAAGTCGTTCTATTTCATTAAGTGAAGTATTGGCAGACGACGCCTGATCTACGGTAGAAACCGAAAGTGCTTGGCTTGATTTAACTGCTTCAACAGCTGCCTTTGCACCTTCTTGTAGTTTAGTGATCATGATTTGAATTTCGTCTGTGCTTTGCCCTGTACGGCTTGCCAATGTTCTTACTTCATCTGCAACAACTGCAAATCCTCGGCCGTGCTCTCCTGCGCGAGCAGCCTCAATGGCGGCGTTTAATGCCAGTAAGTTTGTTTGCTCCGATATACTTCTGATTACATCAAGTACAGAACCTATATTATGACTCTCGTTGGCTAAATCTTCTGTCACGCGGCTAACGGTTTCTATGTTACTTGAAAGTGTTTCTATGGCTGTTATTGTTTGCGCCACCACATTTTTACCCGTTGATGCGTTTTTTGCTGCATCTTTAGCTGCTTGCTCTGCGGCTTCGGCGTTACGGCTCACATCATGTATTTGGTGAGTCATTTGCTCCATGGCAGCTGCAACTTGGGTTGAGCTATCGTTTTGAAGCTCAATAAATGAGTGGCTCGTTTTACTTGATTCGTCAACGGTATGCGCATGCTCGCTTACGTCGCTTGCGCTTTGTGATACATGAACAAGCGATTCTCGCATTTTTAAAACAAATAAATTAAACGAGTGTGATAGTTCAGATATTTCATCGTTACCGGATTCATTTAATGTACGAGTTAAATCGCCTTCGCCTTGTGAAATATCTTTCATCATATCGGCTGCTAAACGAGTAGGTATTAAAATGCTTTTGCCTATAAAGTAACTAAGTAAAATAACAGCAATAATCATAATTGTTGCACTGACGACTATAAGGTTTCGTTGCTCACTAAATGCTTCGTCTATTGAGTCAAGATAAACCCCTGAGCCAATAATCCATTGCCACTGATTAAAACCTTTAACAAATGCGATTTTTTCAACTGGTTTTTCTTTACCTGGTTTTGGCCATTTATAAGGTATAAACCCTTCACCATCACGCTTAACTATATTAGCCATTTCTACAAAGAGCGCCTTGCCATCTGGATCTTTATTATTACTTAAATCTTTATTATCGAGAGCAGGCTTCATTGGATGCATTATCATTGTAGGCTGATAATCATTTATCCAAAAATAATTAGTATTGTCATAGCGCAGTGCTTTTATTGTTTCAAGAGCTTGCGTTTGAGCTTGCTGCTGGGTGAGTGAGTTACTTTGCTCAAGGTCATAAAAGTGCTCGATTATACTGTACGCAGTTTCTACTACATTTTGTGTTTTAAGGTACTGCTCGTTTTTAAGAGAGCTATATTGGTGAGTTAGGCTAGCTACACTAAGCGCTATAAGCCCAAATATCACAATTGCTATGAGCAGCGAGAAACGTTGAAATATACTAAAACTACGTAAACTAGGCATACATTTATCCTCAAAAAGTGTGCGCTTTAGCGCATAGAATAAGCGTAGCTAAAAAGAGAGTTTAATCTAGGCTTAACAACCATTAATGCAAAAAAAAGGCTGATTTATCAATCAGCCTTTAGTCTACTTTTTAAACTTGTTTAACTATTTAACATCAAAATGACGATTAAAGAAGTTTGTAATTGTTTGATGCAAGTGCGTTTGCACTTGTTTACCACGTAGGCTGTGCTTAGAGCCTGGGTAGGTCATCATTTCAAACTGTTTTTCGTTATCTTGTAGTTGTTTAAACAATTTAGTTGAATGCGTAAACAACACATTGTCGTCGGCCATTCCATGATAAATCATTAATGGACCTTTTAAGCCATCTGCGTATGGGAATACTGCGCTGTCCTCATAACCTTTAGCATTTGTATCAGGGTGACCTAAATAGCGCTCAGTGTAATGCGTATCGTATAGAGCCCAATCAGTTACTGGAGCACCCGATACGCCTGCTTGAAAGTAATCGCCCGCTTTAAACATAGTCATAAGTGCCATGTAGCCACCGTAACTGTGGCCATAAACACCAATGCGTTGTGGGTCTACGTAATCAAGTGTTCGTAAAAACTCTACGCCTTTAATTTGATCGGCAACTTCCACTACACCTAAGTGTTTATAAATAGCATCTTCAAACTTTTTACCACGGTTGTACGAACCACGGTTATCTAGTTGAAAAATTACATAACCTTGCTGTGCCATGTACTGAAAGTACAAGTTTTTGCTGCGCCAGCTATTCGTTACTCGCTGAGCATGCGGGCCGCCGTACACATTAACAATAACAGGGTGCTTTTTGCCATCGGTTACGTTACTTGGCTTAAATAAACGGTAATGCATAACTTGGCCATCTTCGGCTTTAATTGTGCCGTATTCTGGTTTTGTTAAATCGCTTAAATAAGGGGTAAGCGGGTGGTTACTATCTAGCTTGTTTTCTTCAAGCCATGTAATAAATTCGCCGTTTATTTTGCGAAGCGCTGCTGAGTTTGGTGTGTTATCAGATGAGCTATTGTCGATAAAGGTTTTGCTGTCTTTTGCTAGCACAACACTGTGGTATTTACCTTTTTCGGTGATACGTTTAGCATCGCCTTTTTTAAATAAAGGCGCACTGTATAAATGGCTCTCAAGAGGAGTGTCTTTACGACCAGCAAAGTACACAATGCCTTTTTTCTCATCAATGCCTTTTAAGCTATCAACAGCCCAATCGCCAGAAGTAATTTGGCGAACAAGTTGACCGTTTGTGCGATACAGATATAAGTGTTTAAAACCGTCGCGCTCAGATGCCCATACAAAGTGCTTTTTGTCTTTTAAAAACTCAAGATCAAAATGTAGGTTAATCCACGTATCGCTGTTTTCGGTTAATGCTACTTTTTGTGCTTTAGTTTCGCTGTTATAAAAACGCAGCTCTAATTTATGTTGTGAGCGATTTTGCCATTGGTACGACAATGTATTGCCGTCTTTCAGCCATTTAGCACGCGCTATATAAATGTCTTCATCTTTACCTAAATCAATCCAATCTACTTTTTGATCGTTAAGTTTAACAACACCCAGTTGAATTTTAACGTTGTCGGTACCTGTAAACGGGTAGCGTTGGTTAAATAACTTAACTTCATCAGCGTAAATTTCGTTACGGATAGCTTCTTTTACTGGTGTTTCGTCAACACGGGTATAGGCAATTTTAGTTTCATCCCCTGACCACCAATAACCGGTCATGCGGCTCATTTCTTCTTGAGCAACAAACTCGGCCATACCGTTTTTAATTACGCCACCGCCATCTTTACTAAGCTGAATCTCTTTACCTGATTCAAGCTCTAAAGCGAATAGATTTTGCTCTCGAATAAACGATACGTAGTTACCTTTAGGTGAAAAGCGTGCATCGGTTTCAAATGTTTCAGTGTCAGTTAGCTTTTTACTTTTACCAGAGGCTAAATCGTAATAATAAAGGTCGCCGTTAAGTGGGAATAAAAGTGCTTTACCGTCTTTAGACCATTTGTACTCAAGTATGCCTTTACCAAAAATACGTTGGCGTTCGCGGCGGGCTTTTTCTTCATCTGATAGATTTTCTGGGCCTGAAAATAACTTTGCCGAATCAACTAGCACACGGTTGGTGTTATCTTTTAAATTGTATTCCCATAAATCATAGCGGTTGTAGTCATCGCTTTTACCTTGCAGGTAAGTTACACGGCTGCCATCAGGCGAAAATTTAAGTTGTACAGGTGATTTACCAGAAAGGCTTGGATCGTCAAAAATACGTTCCAACGATAAAGGTTTTGCTTGAACACTAATAGCGCCAACCATTAACGGTAGGGCTAGTGAGAGGTGTTTTATTTTTTTTAGCACAAGGTTGCCTTAGCTTATTATAAATATTGTTTTGATGTTAAAGCCAAGCGTGTGCAACTGCAACTAAATGCTATAAAGTGGCGATTATTAAAGACAAAGTAGGACATAACAATGACGAACCCTCAATTTGAACTTGCACCAGAGCTTAAACGCGACTGTATAGAACTTGCCGACTGGCCGCTGTGTAAAGTACTTTTATTAAACGATAGCCAGTATCCGTGGTTTGTATTAGTGCCAAGGCAGGCTAACTTAAGAGAAATAATTGATTTATCTGAGGATGATCAAGTAGTTTATTTAAAAGAGTCAGCCAAGTTAAGTAAGTTATTAATGGATGTGTTTAGTCCGGATAAGTTAAACGTAGCGGCTTTAGGTAATATGGTACCGCAATTACATATTCATCATATTGCGCGCTTTACGAGTGATGCTGCTTGGCCTGCGCCAATTTGGGGTAAATTTCCTGCAGTCCCTTATACTGATGAGCAAATAGTAAAATTAAAAACCCATTTTTAATAGCTGTTCGGGTTTATTTATCTTTCGGGGTTAAATTTTTAGTAGTCTGTTTAGTTTTTAGATAAGGCCGAGTTTATGTTTATGTTGTGCGTCTGCTTCGCATAAATAGGCGATAACGTAGTATAAATGCCAAATATGCGCTGCCCTAGGTCGAAAAAATTTTAATACTGAAGGTCAACAGACTCTAATCAATAAGGAATAAAATGAAACTAATCAATCAACTTTGTACGGGTTTATTTATTGTCGCATTATCAGGTGGGTACTTTGCTGTTGCAACTGAGCAGCCAGTTAACACTGAAATTGTTAAAAAAACAGACATACAAAATTTAGTTGAACATAGTAATCATGTTTACTCTGCCGCCCAACCTAGTGCAGAGCAAATTAAGCTGTTGTCACTTGCAGGTGTAAAGCATGTAATAAACCTACGCTCCCCTAGTGAACAAACGTGGGATGAAGGTGAGCTTGTGCGATCTTTAGGGATGAGCTATCACGCATTACCTATTGCAGGTGCGAAGGATGTTACTGTTGAAAATGCGCGTAATTTAACAAACTTACTTAATGAGTTTGAGGGAGAATCGATTTTAGTGCATTGCGCAAGTAGCAATCGAGTTGGAGCGTTGATTGCAATTTCAGCACATGAGCAGGGTCTTGATGTAGAGGCCGCGCTTGATAAAGGAAAACGCTGGGGTATGAAAAGTCTAGAGCCTGTAGTGCGTGAAGTGGTAAACGATAAATAATAAAAAAGCGCTGCAGTTATAAACTACAGCGCTCTTAAATTATCGCCGTGCTAGGTTATTTTAAACCTAGTACTTCCTTACCTTGTTTAAACGTAACATCTACAGGGATATTTGCTTTGCTTAGTTTTTCTAAGTCTTTAGCAAGTTCTTCTTTAATATCACCATGAGTTGCGATTAGTTGATCTACTTTTTCGTAATCGCCATCACCTTGTAAGGTTAAAATTAAGCGAGATAGGTCAGCAATAGCAGTGCTCATTTTTTCCATGTTTATACTATATAAGCCCGCTTCATTTTTAGAAAACGCGCCTTCTTGTGCAAAAAAGTTAAAGCGGATCATATTCGCTTGACCATGCGCACTTGATGCACCAAAACGTACTGAGCGAAATATGCCAGCCATAAACGTCGTGTAGTAATCTTCAAGTGTACCTTCAGTGATCTCGCCTTTTTTAAGCAATTGCTCAACCATGTACAAACCTAAAATATCGGCTTTGCCTTCCTCTAGTGCACTCGCGTGCTCTTGTAATGATTGACGAACAGTTCCTTTACCAGTGATTGTATTTTTAATACCTAAACCGTGAGCGACTTCATGGAACATTGTATTGGCAAAAAAGGCATCAAAAGTAATGTGTTTACGCTGCTCAGGTACAATTAACTGCTCTGAAATTGGCACTAAAATTTTATCAAATTTAGCGCGCATCGCATTTTTAAGTTGCAGGCGACGAGTCCCTTTTTCTAACTGTACTTGCTCATCGTTAGGTAAGTTAATTGCAATTGTTTTGCTGCCAGCGTTTGAATGCCCTGCGTAGTAAACAACATCATAGGCATTTAGATCGGCGTCAGAGCCTGGTACTTCTTGTTTGTACTTGGCATCAACTGGTAAGTCTTTTTGAAGTTCAGGTAAAAATGCTGCAAATTTAGCTAAACGTTCGCTCCATTTTAAATCTTTAATAAGTACGTAAGATTCATAAGCAGCACGGTAACCAAATAATTGATCTTCATAAGTTTCAATTGGGCCAATAACCACATCTACTGGGTTGTTTTTCATGTCCATCCAAGCAAAGTCAGAAACTTGAAAGTCATCTTTTTGTAGAGCGTCAGCACGCAGGTTTAGGTAATTAGCAAACTCTTTATCATCGGCAAGTTTACTTGCTTCACGTAAAAGGTCGGCTGTTTTTGCAAGCTCAACGGCATACTCTTTTGAATATGGCACACTATAAAGCTTACCTTGCTCATCACGCTTAATTACAGAGTAAAGCCCTGTTTTGTCTTCAATATCTGCATTGTTTAACTCTTCTTTAGTTATATCGGCAGGGTAAAACTGTGCGCCAAGAGGCTTTTCTTTATAGCTAGATAAAAACGCTTCATCGCCATTTAAACGGTCCCATGGGCCGTAGTTAATATCGGCAAATTTACGTACTTTTTCGTCACCTAACTTTGCTAAAAAAGCATCTTTATTCTCACCAAAAGATTGCTTCCAAAATAACTCGTCCATTATTTTTGAAGCATCAATAAGCTTTCCAACCATCGCTCTTTGGTTGTCGCTCAAGTGTGATAAATCACTTTTCAAGCTAAAGTCGGTGTAAATATCTAAACGTTGTTTATCTGCATTAATAAGCTTAGGACCTGATTGTGCACTGCTTTTTTGAGCAAGCTCTACGGCTGTGTTGTCGGTAGAAGACGGTGCTTGTTCAGAACATGCACTAAGAAAAACAACACCAGAGAGCATAATTGCTTGGCTAATTTTATTTAAGATCATTATATTGCCTGTTAAAAAGTAAGTTTAATAATTGTACTGCTTTAGTTAAAAGGCTAAATACGTACAAACGCTTCCTTATTGTGAGTGCATTAAAGCAAAACTAAATGGTAAATAGCAAGTATTTGGCGTTGTAAGGCAAGCATGAGCGGTAAAACATTATAAATAAAAATAAACTTCTATAATTTTCTTAACTTTATCGGTAAGTTAGACAATACTAATTATATTACTAATACAAAAATTAACTGCCTGAGTTTGCAGTTACTTTACAGGCTGAACACAAAAGGACGGCAGCTTTATGTCTACAGAAAACGCTTTATTAACGATTCTAGTCGATAGAATAAATAACGATACGTTGGTTTTACCAACGCTACCTGAAGTAGCGATTAAGGTTCGCCAAGCTGCAGATAACCCTGATGTTAATTTAATGCAAATGTCAGATGTAATCTCACAAGATCCAGCGCTTTCAGCTCGTATGATAAAAGTAGCTAATAGTGCAATTATGGGACGCTCTGTAAAAGTATCTAATTTGCATCAAGCAGTGACGCGTATTGGACTGCGCCAAATTAAAAATATTGCAACGGCTATGGCTATGGAGCAATTATTTGTATCAAACAATGAGCTAATTAAAGGCTACATGGGTAAGGCATGGCAAAAAACATTAACGGTTGCTAGCCATTCAATAACACTCATGGAGTTTTACTTAAAAAACAATAAACACACTTCATTAAACCGTGATTCAATTACATTAGCTGCGCTTGTTTATAATATTGGTGTATTACCAATTTTAACTGAAGCTGAGCGCCACCCAGAAGTATTTGCCAATCCAAGCTTTTTAGCTCACGCAATTCAAAAGTTGAGTGGAAAAATTGGCTCATCCATCATGCAAGCTTGGGAGTTTCCTAAAGAGTTTGTAGATGTGGCTCTAAGCTGGGCAGATCCAAGTTACAAACCTGATAAGGTTAGTTACGTAGATTTTATAAGAGTAGGGGCTATTTTAGAGGGGACGTTACAAGTTTCTGATAAATCGGCAGCGCTGCAAACATATATAGATAAAGGTGTAATACCCTCTATGCAATTATTCACAAGTGATGAATACAACGATATGCTAACTGATGTGAAAAACATGTTTAGCTAAACATGTTTTATTACACAAACAAAAAGGGTTAACTTGCGTTAACCCTTTTTGTTTTTATTGAATGGCGTCTAATACTATCCCATCGGTTCTACGAGTGGGGTATAGCGATTCAACTACAAAGCTTGGTATAAACCCTTTAGCTGATGACACCACTACTTTAGATTTAGCACCAATAATACGTGCATTAACAATAACGCCACGATTAGTGTACGTAAGTGTGCCAGTTAAAGTGTATTCAATATGTGGATAGCCTTTAATGTCTTTACCATTTCGGCTAAACGAAAAATCACCCAAAGGCGTCACGTGCACTGTACCTGTATGTTTGTAATCAACAACAGACAAACCAAACTCTTGTAATTCAGTAATAAAGCTTTCAGCTAAATGATTACCAAAAATATTAGTGGTTTGCAGATTATCGTCTAAATTTACAAACGAAGTGATAGCGATAGGCGTACTACTATTTATGTAATTCATATTTTCAATCAGCTTCATTGCTAATTGCTCTGTATAATTACTTAGTAACTTACTGCTGTTAATTGGGCGGTAATTATTTTCAGGAAACTGCCAGTTACTAACGCGAGGCTGGTTATATTCAGCATAGCGATTGTGAGCGTTATTATAGCCAATATTGTTTTGTGGTGCATGTCCATTATAAATGGGATGAGTAGAACACGCTGAAAGTGAAAGTGTAAAAAGTGTCGATAAAGTAAGAGATATCTTTTTTGATAACATGTTTTCTTCCTGAAACATAAGGGAATTTTATAAATACCCCTCCTTATCGACACACTTTTTGATTACTTTAATTAAATTTAATAATTAATTTGTTTATTTTTGATTATGGTGTTTTTGTAACCTCTTCTTTTTTATAGCGAAGCTTACCTGCTACCCATGTTTGTAGTACGTTCGTCTTGTATATCTCGTCAACAGGCACTTTAAAGTAGTCTTTATCAATTAAAATAAAGTCGGCCCATTTTCCTTTTTCTAAACTACCCACTTTAAATTCTTGATGGGCCGCATAAGCGCCACCGAGAGTAAATGCTCGTAATGCATCTTCGCGGCTTAATACTTCACTTGGACGCCAGCCATTTTCAGGCAGCTTGTTATGATCCATGCGTGTGATAGCTGAATACAAACCATCAAATGGATTTGCAAGCTCTACAGGGTAATCAGATCCTGCTGCAACAACAGACCCTTGCTTTAAAAATGTTTGCCAAGCGTAGGCACCGCTTAATTGTTTTTCAGTTAAACGCTGCTCTACCATATGCATATCAGAAGTGGCATGCACTGGCTGCATAGAAGGAATTATTTTTAACGCTTTAAAACGAGGGATATCCTCAGGCGTTACAATTTGTGCGTGCTCGATACGATTGCGCAGTAATATACCGCCGGTTTTTTTAAACACATTTTGATAGGCATCGAGTACTACTTTATTTGCTTTATCGCCAATTGCGTGGGTGTTTGCGCTAAAGCCGCTTTTAAAGCTTTGTGTAAAGAGCGCTTCGAGTTTTTCTTGTGTTTCAAGCATTAAACCATGGTGGCCAGATCTGTCTGCATATTCTTCAATCAGAGCGGCGCCGCGAGAGCCCAGTGCGCCATCGGCGTAAACTTTAACACTGCGAATTTCCATAAAGTCATTTTTGTCGTGGTATCGGCCTGCTTTTAACATTGTGCCTAAATCAGGGCTTGCACCACTTAACATTGCCACAATACGTAGCGGTAAATTACCAAGGTCGCCGCGCTCTTTGTAAACTTCCCATGTGGTTTTATCAATGCCAGCATCGTGAGTAGAGGTAATGCCTAAACTTAATAAATGCTTACCTGCTGCATCTAGTGAGTCACTTATATCTTGCCTTGAGGGGGCTGGCATATGCTGGGTAATTAACGATTCTGCTTTATCTACAAAAATACCTGTAGGATTACCAAATTCGTCTTTAATTATTTCACCTCCTTCAGGGGCTTTTGTTTGGGCGGTAATACCAGCAAGTTCGAGCACTTTTGAATTAACCCAAATGGCATGGCCATCAACCCGGGAAAGTACCACTGGTCGATCGCTCACTACTTTGTCTAGATCTTTAGCTGTAGGGAAGCGTGTATCAGCCCAAAGTTCTTGGTTCCAACCACGTCCTATAATCCAGCCTTGTTTTTTATCGGCAAATATTTTTAGTTTATTTGTTACTTCATCAACCGATATTGCACCGCGTACATCAAGTTGCGATAAGTTATCTCCTAGGCCAATAACGTGCCCATGGGCATCAATTAAGCCAGGTAATAAGGTATTACCGTGTGCATCAATTAGTTTAGCGTCTGGGTAACTATCTTTAAGTGTATCGCTACCTAGCTTTACTACTTTGCCATTTTTAATAACGAGGGTAGTGAATTGCTGTACTTCACCTTGATATAAAGGCGTGTAGCCATTGGCGTTATAAATTACTTTTGTTTGTGCGAGAGTGTAACTAGAGCTTGCGCAAAGGCTGGCTAGTATGAGTGGTTTGATTATTTTTTTGAGTAGCATAAGGCATTATTTTTTATTGTTAGTGCGTTAACATTAGCAAACCCAATTTTATAATACCAATATGTGAGACAAATTATGAAGAGGAAAAAAGTAGTAAAGCTAGAACATAAAAATATCTAGCTTTTGAAAGGGTTTATTTACTAGCGTATAAGCTGTATTCACTTAGCGTTAGCTTACCGTCTTTGTCTTGATCGTAGCTTGAAAACCGAGACCAAAGAGCGGGATCTACTGCTGTTTCTGCGCGTGTTAAAAAACCATCCTGGTTTCTATCAAGTTTTTCAAATTGCTCTGCAATATTGTTGCTTGCAGCAAAGCCTAATGTGCTAAAAATACTAAACGCAAAAAGCGTTATATAGCTTGTTTTTTTCATGAAAAATACTCAGTAGAGGTTATTAGTAAGGTAATTTTTAAATTCGATTAACGAAATTTGGTTATCTTGATTTTTATCCCATTTTACAAATGTGTTTAAAAGTTGTGGCTGGGGAGCAAGTTCGTCATGTGTCAGATAGCCACTTTTATCATTATCAAGGTGATCAAAGCGTTGCTTCACATCAAGTGCAGCGGCATCAAAACTTAGTAGCATAAAAATGCTTATAACTAGGGAAAGTATCCTCATGGTATTCCTTCCAAAAGATGTATTAAAATTTTGTGGCTGAAATAAGAGGAAAAAGCACTTGCCGTAATTTAACTCCCAACATTAAATCCTTTTACACACTCCCTCAGGGATTATGGCAAATGCTTTTAATTCCAGTCTACCTATAACAAGCTTAAGTAAAGCTTAATCAGTAATTACTCATTAGGGTCTGTTGATCTTTGCGGATTAAAATTTGTTCAAACTAGGGGCTATTTAATCGCGGCGCGAGATTTGTAACCTAGTGGGCTAAGTAAAAACCGAGCAACAAAGAGTAAGTAGCCCCTAGGAAGAACCCTTTGGGCAGCGCCTGTTTGGCATTAATGCTACGTTATCGCCCATTTATGGGGAATAACCACACTGCATAGGCTCTGCCTTGACTAAATACCAAACAGACTGCTGCAAATTTAACCTTGAAAGATCAACAGGCCCTAAGGTTTAAAGCTTTCAAATTCTTTTTTTGAGATTTTTTCATCACCGTCTTCATCTAAGTCGGCAAACTGTCTCATTACTTCTTTGTCTTCTTTTGCTTCTACAATTGATATTTGTCCGTCCATATTTTTATCTAAATGGGAAAAACGCACGTTTATTGGCGATGCTAGTACGGTTGCACTAATGGCTAAAAACATTAATGAAAAAGCGGCTATAAGTTGTTTCATAATCACGTTCCTTATTAAATGAGTTTATTGGATAAACTTTTTGAATTCATCTAGCGACAATTGACCGTCTTGATTGGTATCAATTTGTGAAAAATTCTCGTGTAAAACAGCATCTTCACCTGCTTCGGCTTCACTTAATGTGCCGTTACTGTCTTTATCAAGCTCGTTAAAGGTGGCGTGAACGTCCATAGCGTGTGCGTTAGCGCCTAAAAAGCCTAAAGCCAGTAATGATGAAATTACTAAAATGCGTTTGTTCATAATTATTTCCTTATTGATTAAAGTTATTATTCCTATTACAAAAATGATGCCAAAAATAATTATTGTTATTTTTCAGTAGTTTATTGTTTTCACTTTAAGAGTGTGAGAAATTTTTACGGGGTTTATTGTAATTTTTGTGTGCCTTTTGCAACATTATTTAATGATGTTGATGAGAGGGATTTAAAATCAATGACTTACGTTGTCTCCATTTGGCGACACGCTATTTTGTTAGTGTTAGTTGTTAATCGTATTAAATATAATTGCTGGTTCAGCTAGCGTATAAGGTAAGCACTTAATAATAGAGCGCTTAACTTAAAAGGACGAAACGCAATGCCAGCAACCATAGCTAAAAAATACCAAGCAATGCTTAACTGGCGGCCTAATTTAATTGGGCAATTTGCAATGAGTATGCTGCTTTCGTTACTCCCCCTTTCTATAGTGGTAATTGTGTTTTTAAATGCGCTTAACAAGCAATTAGCAGTGACTCAAAGTATTGTGAGTAACAACTACCAAGTTACCAAATCGTTTAATACTCTAAAGCAAGAACTCAACAGCCTTGAGCGCGCCACTAGGCAAAACTGGGTATTAAAAAGTGAATCGCTCGATAAACTCATTGTCGATAAATGGCAGTCATCCCTGCAAAGTATCGATGAGCTTAAATTTGTAAACACGAATAAAGATTATACTCACCAATGGCAGCGCTTATATACCACCCTACAAACCGCGCATGCTGAATTGGTTGAGCAAAAACAACAACAAGCGGAGCTATTTGTGCCAGTGAGTGATTTAGTTGCTGAGCTTACTTTATGGTTACGTGATAAAAATGAAGCGCAAATTACCAATAACCAAAATGAGCTGACAAGCTTGCAAGCTTCATTTATAAACTGGCTGGTGGCACTTATTCCGCTTACTTTAATTGTAGGAGGTGGTTTTTTATGGCGCATAAGTGGGCGACTAAAAGGGTTAACTACGGTTATTGATAAGCTAGGGCAGGGACATTGGCAGCAAAAAATATCAGTTAAAGGCTCCGCTGAGCTAGTTGAGTTAGGAGAAAAGCTTCAGTGGGTGCAAGAGCAACTTCATATGCTTGAGCAGCAAAAAGATACTTTTTTACGCCATGTAACACACGAGCTAAAAACGCCGCTTGCTTCAATGGTCGAAGGCACTGATTTACTAACTGATGAAATAGTAGGCCCAATTACAGGTGAGCAAAAAGCAGTGCTTGAGCTTATTAGCCAATCTATGGTGCGCCTTCGTACAATGATTGACAGCCTGCTGAGTTATAATGCGATTCGCACCAGTAAAGACAGCCTAAGCGAAGTTGAGTTTAGCTATCTTATTAATAAAATTAATAGCCATTTTGAGCATCGTTTAAGTGCGCGTGAGCAGGCTCTAAAATGGCAAAATAACTTACCAAATAAACCGCTTGCTTTACCTAGTGAGCTTATTGAGATGATTTTAATTCAGCTTATTTCAAATGGCTTAAAATTCTCAGAAGATAAGCAGATCGTTACTATTAATTTAGCACTTGAGCAAAACCAACTTTGCATTGCTGTACTTGATAAAGGCTGCGGTATTAAAGAGCAAGAAAAAACTCAAATTTTCAGCGCATTTTATCAAGGTAAACACAGTAAAAATGTTACGCTGCAAGGCAGTGGGCTGGGCTTAACTATTGTAAAAGAATCTGTTGAACAGTTAAGAGGAACACTTACTGTTGAGCATAACGAGCCACATGGTTGCCGGTTTTCAATTAAAATTCCCATAACAAAAAATCTAGGAGTTAATTAGCATGGGCTTGCGTTTAATCGCTATTTTAAGTGTGCTCAGTAGCAGCATGGTTATATCAGGTTGTGAAATTAATAATGGGCAAGAAGAGCGTGTGTCAATTACACCTGTACCTGTGGTCGATACCAAAATAAAAAACGACAAAAACAGTAAACCAAGCCCCAAACCCAGACCAAAAATTGAACCTAGCTATCCTCCAGCAGATCAAGTTATTGCATGGCACGCTAATCAGTGTGGTGGATTTAAATTAGTGCCTAAAAAAGATATTTTTACGGGCGAGAACGACCTTAAACGGTTTTTTAAATTTATGTGCTTAAACATAAATGATGATCCAAACACGGTAATGACTAAGTTACTAAAACTCGATTTAGCTTACTTTTGGCCAGACGACATTAAGCAATATTTATGGCTTCAAAAACAGCAAGTGACGATGCAAATAAACGCTAAAAAAGAGCAGCAAGCACTTAACAATAAAATGCAAGAAACCCTCTCATCGTTAGCAACTATTGAGCAACAGCTTTTACTACGAGAAGAAACTAAGGAGCAGTAACTATGGCAGTAACTAAAGTGCAAGGTGCAAAAGTATTACTCGTTGACGACGACGCTAGCTTATTAAAACTGCTCGCTATTCGCATTGAATCAAAAGGGTACGAAGTAACGACCTGTGAAAGTGGCTTAATTGCACTACAAATACTTAAAAGCCAAGTGTTTGACGCTGTAATAACCGACTTGCGTATGGATGAAATGGATGGCATGGCACTGCATCGCCAGTTGCAAAGCCGTTACCCTGCGTTGCCTGTCATTATGATGACAGCGCACGGCTCTATTCCTGATGCGGTAGAAGCGACCAAACAAGGCATTTTTGCATTTATAACTAAACCCGTAGATAAAGATGAGTTATTCGACAGCCTTGCTAAAGCGATAGAAATTCACGGTGTTAACGCTGATGAAGCTGCGCCAAAAAGCAATATAGTTACGCGTAGCGGCACAATGCTGCACTTGCTTGAGCAAGTAAAACTACTTGGGCCAACACAAGTTAATGTACTCATTTCGGGGGCTAGTGGTACAGGTAAAGAGTTACTTGCACAGGCTATCCATCAACATAGCCACGTAAGCGACGGACCTTTTGTTGCAATTAACTGTGGGGCTGTACCGGGCGAGCTTTTAGAATCCGAATTATTTGGCCATAAAAAAGGCTCTTTTACGGGCGCAATTAAAGATCATCAAGGGTTGTTTCAACAAGCTGAGGGTGGCACGTTATTTTTAGATGAAATAGGCGACATGCCACTTAACTTACAGGTTAAGTTACTGCGCGTATTACAAGAAAAAACGATTCGTCCGGTGGGTTTTCAAGAAGAAATAGCAATTGATGTACGCATTGTATCGGCAACACATAAAAATTTACCCGAAGCTATTTTAAACCAACAATTTAGAGAAGATTTATACTATCGCTTAAATGTCGTTAATTTAAAATTACCGCCACTGTGTGAGCGCCGCGAAGATATAAGCTTATTAGCGCAGTACTTTAGCGCAAGCATTGCCAAACGTATGAACCAAAATGAAAAGCACTTTGCCAGCGATGCCATGCATGCGCTTGTGCGTTACGATTGGCCGGGTAATATCCGCCAACTACAAAACGTCGTAGAGCAAGTGGTTGCATTAACGCCAAGCGATGTTATTTCAGAGCACTTAGTGTTAGCTGCACTTAACAGTAACGAAACAAACGTAGAGCCGTTATCACTTAACGACGCTAAAAAAGAGTTTGAACGCGACTACGTAATCAATACTTTAAAAATGGCAGGTGGCAATGTAGCAGAAGGGGCTAAGCTTGCTAAACGTAATCGCTCAGATTTTTATAAGTTGATTAAAAAGCATAATATTGATGTTGATAATTTAGGTTAAGGAAAAGCATGCAGTTATTTATGGTGTATTTGGGTGGCAGGATTCAAGGCTGCCACATTGAAATGCACGATATTCGCTTTGTAGTAGGGGAGAATATTGAGCAAACCTACTCAAAGTTAAAAAGCCAATGGGTGGGCGATAAAAGCAGTGTTCATATGGATAGCTTTATGGCAATAAGCCACATTGATGGATTTAAAGTAGAAGTGGTTGATAGCTACGTTGAACAAAATAAACAACTTTATTTTGTAAACCTAGGGGCTTATAGAGGTGACTCTATGGCTGAGCAACACGACTTTGCACTGTATGTTGCAAGCAGTAGCCATGAAGCTAAAGAGCGAGCTAAAAGCGATTTGCTAGCAGGCCTTAGCCATATTCATAAAGACGATTTGCACGACGTAGACGATTGCTTTGCGATTGATTTACTCGACAGCCAATTAAATATTAAGCTGACTCCAAGCAGGCAAGCTCAAACAATAAAGCCAGACTGGTTTGGCTACCACGTACTTTAAATCAGCCAAAAAGCAGGATTAAGAGTCCTGCTCGTTTTGTTCATCCTTTTCGCTTTTAGCCGCCATTTTAAATGCCACAATAACCAACCCAAACATAGCAAACGGCAAAGCTGCCAACATGTATTCAACCATATTACTGTCTTGAAAATTTGCTTGTAGCAAAAAGTGACCCGCCACACACATTAAAATAACCACTAATAAAATGGGCAGTAGCATAAGTTCTTTTTTTGATGAATGATTTTTCATTGAATGTGTAGCTATAGCTGAAAATAATGCGCCATTGTAATGAGCTTACTTAAGCTTGGCAAACATCACAGAACTTATTAATTAATGATATGATTAGTGTCAAATAATTAAGCTGATGTTATGGGAATAAAGTGAAAAGTAACTTAAAGCAAGTTTACCTCGTTGGTGGTGCAGTGCGCGACAAGCTGCTAAATATAAAATCAAAAGATAACGATTATGTGGTAATTGGCGAAACGCCAGAGACGATGGAATCGCTCGGTTTTGTACCAATCGGTAGCGACTTTCCGGTTTACTTACACCCAAAAACAAAAGAAGAATATGCACTGGGGCGTACAGAGCGAAAAAGTGGCAAAGGCTATACAGGCTTTGTGGTTGATGCCAGCCCAAAGGTGACGCTCGATGAAGATTTAGCAAGGCGCGATTTAACTATAAATTCAATGGCGCTTGATGAACACGGTAACATTATTGACCCATTTAATGGCCAAGCTGACTTACAAAATAAAATACTGCGCCATACTACAGAGGCTTTTGTAGAAGATCCTGTTCGAGTACTGCGTATTGCCCGTTTTTTAGCGCGCTATGGTAGTGACTGGCGTATTCACCCAAGTACGTATGCATTAATGCGTGAGCTTAAAAATAAAGGTGAGTTAAACCATTTAGTACCTGAGCGGGTATGGCTTGAAACCGAAAAAGCACTGGGTGAAAAGCACCCTGAGCTTTATTTTGAAGCATTGCAAGGTTTGGGGGTTTTTCCAGAGCTTGAGCGTATGGCTAATGTACCGCAACCAGCAAACCATCATCCAGAAGGGGATGTATTTGTACATACTATGCTGGTACTTAGGCGCGCAGCTGATTTAAACTTTAACTTAGAAACTCGTTTTGCAGCCCTGACTCATGACTTTGGTAAAGCACTTAGTTTTAAAAAGTATGGAAATTTACGTGGGCACGAACGCGAAGGTGTTGCGGTAGTTGAAAAGTTTTGTGAGCGTTTAAAAGTACCTAATCGTTTTCGCGACATTGGTGTACTCACCAGTGATAACCACACGCTTTGCCATACGGTCGATCAACTAAGGCCGCAAACCATTCATAAGCTAATAGTGACTAACTTAAATGCGTTGGTACACCCAGAACGTTTTATCGCGTTTACCCAAGCATGCCAATGCGATGCACAAGGGCGAGGTGAAACATTGGTTGATAAGCCATACCCACAAGCAGCTAAACTGAGAGCAATTTATACTGAATTGCAAAAAATGGATAAAAAGCAGATAGTGCAAAATGCGCTTAAAAATGGCAAAAAAGGCCCTGAAATAGGCGAAGAAGTAAAACTTGCAGAAATAAACTGCATTAAAGCATTTTTAGAATGCGAAAAGCCTCAAGCGTAATAAAATTAGACTAAGTAGTGCGATACGCCTTGGTTTTTAGTTATGTCGTGCTTTCTTAGCTCTTTGTAGTTAGTACTTTTTGGTTTTACACTTTCAGACTCAGGTTTTTTAGAGGGCCTGTATAAGTCAAAAATAAAGTCTAGTTCTTCACGCTCTAGTGATGGTTTCATGAGTATTCCTTCAATTCAATACTTTAATACGATGTAGGGTATGGTTATTCGACTGAATAAAAAGTGAATAGTTACATTTGAAGTTGTACTAAATTGTAATCGGCAGTTTTGAAGGGGTAAGCGGCGCGTTAAACCGCTCTATTAGCTATTTTAGTTATGTAAAGGCAAGCTCACAGTAAACACCACACCATCGCCTTGTTCGTTATTTTGTGCAGTTACACTGCCTTTATGGTAATCGCACACCAGTCTTACAATATAAAGTCCTAATCCCAAATGCGGTTGTTGCTGCATTTGCTGGCTACGCACCGACACCATAGAGTCAAAAATATGCTCAGTGAGTCCTTCGGGTAACGCGGGGTCTGTATTACTCACTGTTAATGTTGCTTTATTTTCGCTCTGCTTAAGGCTTACATTAATCGCCGTATTGGCTTCACTGAACTCCAGCGCGTTATTAATAAGCTTATCAAGCAGCTGAGCTATAAACTCCGGCGCACCTTGCATGGGTAGTTTGCTTTGGCATACATCAAGCGCAAATAACTGGTTTGGGTAAGTAAGCTGATAGCCTTGCATGCAGCCATTTATTACTTTTTGTAAATCAAAAGGCTCTGGCTCGTTACTTTGAATACTTTGCTCGAGGCGAGTTGCTTCGCTCATGGTCGTTATTATTTTACCTAAGCGTTCAACGCCTTCACTGGCGCGATCGAGGTATTTTTGACTCAGCTCGTTTTGCGGCAAGCTTTGTAAGTTTTCGAGGGACGAGCGCACTACGGCAACAGGCGTGCGCAGCTCGTGTGATAATCGCGACGACATATTTTCTAAGTAATCGGTATAGCCACCAAGTCGGCTGACAATGTTTGAAAAACTACGAGACAGATCGCCAATTTCATCATTAGCGTCGCTGTAATTAATACTGCCGGTAACACGCCTTTGTGAGTCAATTGCTTGCTCAGCTGTATCGCGCAGTCGCCTAATGCGGCTCGATATACGCGAGGCAAAAAAGAATAGCGTGACAGTACCAATTAGCATCACGGCTAAAATAACGTTGAATAGTTTTTCGAGTGATTTATTACGCAGCGTACGTACGCCGTTTGTGGTTTCCTCTGCTATTACCGCGCCAATTACTTGATCTTGAATCCAAATAGGGTAAGCGGCCGATAGAATAACGGCTTTACTGTCGGGTGTTAATCGCCAAGACGATGCTGGTTGTCCTTTTAATGCTTTCGCTAAGTGCGTGCCTTGCATAGAAGCTACATCGTGCAGGGTATCTAAAAATTCGTTTTCTGGGCGCGTTAATATTTTATAGTAAATTGGGTGCAAGTAATTTTGCTCAAAGCGCTGCCACCACGTCTCAGGAGCCTGGTTAGCAAGTCCATCAGCCCAAACGCCATCTGCATTTTGAATAGTTCCTGTTTGTGCCAATACCCGATGATGATTATCGACCACCCAAATGCGGCTGCCACTGTGGCCCATGCCTTTTAAAATACGGCTGATTTCTGGAGAAGGGACTAATACCGAGCCTAAATCGTTCGGGTTATTTAAGTTTGAGGTCGACATTATTTTTGGTTCTAACAATGCCTCTTTGCTATCAATGTCAACAATGGCAAAGCCAAGTTTGTTGCCCAGCATGCTTATAGGAAAGCGCAGTTCTACATTATAGCCAGTGTCAGTACTTTCAAAATACCCCTGAATTTTTGTAAAAGGTATTTTGGTTTTAGCATCAAACGCATTAACCCAACCGTTTTGGCGCGGGGCAATAATGTAGGTATTAAATTGGCCGTCAGGCGTTTTTAGGCCAATTTTTAAATAATCGTTATTGGTAATGCTTAAGCTATTTTTAGCGCGATAAATAAGCGTGTCGTCAGTTACTTTAAATAGCGCATATAAGTAATTATCAAATTTTCCCACCATGTGATCAAACGACAAGTCGCTGGCTTTATGAGTACTGTTTGTTTTTTGTAAGTAGCGTTTATCGTAATGCCAAAATAGTGGTTGGTAGCTGTCCCAATCGGTGAGTTTACCGTCTAATTGAATAGGATTTTTAAGATTATAAGCGTATAAATCGCGCCCTTTTACTACTTGGTCTAAAAAGTTGGTTTGTTCGTCAAATAATGCGGGGCGTTCGTGCAATGCAGTCGCAAGTGCGCGAGTGGTGCCTACTAGGGTTTTTTCTTGGCCTTGGCGTAAAAACTTTTCCATCTCCCATACGTACTCGTAGCCGAGCCACGGTAGCAAAAACAAAAAACATGAAAGTAATATAAATTTACTGCGCAGGCCAAATCGTAGCATTAGTGTTGTTCCCACCTGTAACCCATGCCATACACGGTATCTATGCAATCAAAGGCGCTATCGAGTGCTATAAACTTTTTACGAATGCGTTTTACGTGTGAAGTAATAGTGCTGTCGTCTACGTAAATTTTTGCATCGCTCATTAATTCGTTACGGCTTTTAACATGGCCTGGTCGCTGGGCGAGTGAATGCAGCATCCAAAATTCGGTTACGGTTAAATCAACGAGTTGTTGTTGCCAAAACACCTGCATACGTTGCGTGTCGAGTGTTAACTGCCCGCGTGTTATGAGGGCGTTTGCATCAGCAGGTTGTGCAAGTGCTTCCATGCGGCGAAACAGCGCACCAATACGTGCAGCCAAGTGAGCCAAGCTTATGTCTTTTGTTAGGTAGTCGTCGGCACCCATACGCAGGCCGCATACGGTATCTATTTCGCTATCGCGGGCGGTTAAAAAAATAATAGGTAGTGTTTTAGAAAGCGATCGCAATGTTTGGCACAGTAAAAAACCACCATCTATTTCATGACCTAAGCCAATATCAACAATGGCTAAATCGGGCAGGGCATTTTTAAATTCAGCTTCTGCGCTGGCGCGATCTGCAAAGCCACTCACTTGGTAGCCCTGCGCGCTAAGCATTTCAATGTAGTTTTCGCGGATTGCGGGTTCATCTTCAACGATGGCTATTTTTTTCATTCTAATCATTATCCTATTGCCTCTGCTGTGCACTATAACGAAGTTTTTAAGCTAAGTAAGGTTAAAAAGGCAATTGCCTTTTTTTTGCCACAATTGCTCAGCAGTTTGCCATTTTTGCTCCTCTTTGTTGCCACTTGAACTTGTTTTAATAGAGCCATCAAAACAAAACATCACAAATTAAAAAGTAATTTAAAGGATCACATCATGAAGAAGACATTAATTGCATTAACACTCGTTGCTAGTTTTTGCACTCCAGTAATTGCCTCAACATCTAACACGCCATCAAAAGAAGCCCATAAAGAAACGGCTATTGGTTTAGGTGCAGGCGCTATTATTGGCGGTGTAGTGGGCGGGCCAATTGGTGCGTTTATTGGGGCATTTGCCGGTGGCTTAATAGGCGATTCAAAAGTCGCTGATAACAAAATTGCAGAACAAGAGCGTGCCATTACAGTAATGAAAGAAAAAACCAGCGATTACCAACACGTGCTTAACCACAACAATATGTTAGAGCAACAGTTAGAGGTACTGGCTAATCAAAATGAGCAGTTAACTCAGGCTCAAATAAATAACTTACTAGCGATGACAGTGCAATTCAAAACAGGTTCAAGTGTTATTGCCCCTCATTTTGCATTGCAGTTAGACCAACTTGTTACCTTGTTAAACAACCAACCACAACTCGCGCTTGATTTAAGCGGTTTTGCCGATCAGCGCGGCGATGAGCAAGCTAACCTTTTACTTTCTAAAGCGCGTGTAAATGCCGTGCAAAGCTATTTAATAAAACACGGTGTGAGCCACAAGCGCTTAAGCACGCAGGCATTTGGCGAGCAGCAAACATTGGCTAACAGCAACACAGTAGAAGATAACTTTTTTGATAGACGCGTAACGCTTACCACTCGCTCAATGAATAGTGTAAGTGGCCAAACGGCGAGTAACTAAACCTAACTGAATTTAAGTAAAGCTAAGCGTTCGATGGAGTGATTTATGTTGATATTGAGTAAACCAACCAAAGTGCTTACTCTTAAATGGGTAAGCCTTTTTATACTAAATATATTTGTGGTGTTAGCAAGCTTTAAAAGCCATGCACAATCACCCAAGTTAGAGCTTTTTGATAGCAATGGTGCGCCTGCAGGCTCAGCAATAATATTAAAAAGCGACGCCAATATGACCTTAACCGGCCTGATTAATCACGTTGTAGTAACGCAAACCTATCAAAACGAAAACCCGTTTGCTGTTAATGCGCGCTACGTTTTTCCATTGCCTGATGAAAGCGCCGTGCATGCCATGACCATGCACATTGGTGAGCGAATCATTAAAGGCCAAATTGATAAAAAAGTGGAGGCCGAAAAAAAATACGAAGAGGCTAAAAAAGCAGGTAAGCAAGCAGCACTGGTACGCCAGCAACGCGCCAATATGTTTATTACGAATGTGGCAAACATTGGCCCTGGTGAGCAAGTAATTATTGAGCTTGAGTATCAAGAAATAATTGACTACAGCAGCGGCACATTTGCTATTAGGTTTCCTACTACCATTACACCGCGTTATCACGCTATTAGTGGTGAAGTTGAGCAAAGTAATATCGAAAAAACAGCATTTAATCCAGCGCCAACAGGTTGGTTAAGCCCTGTCTACAGTACTCAAAATATCACTCAAGATAGTACTCAAAATGATAACGCACCAAGCAGCCAATTTAGCTTAAACATTGATATAGACGTAGGGTTAGAGCTGGTGGATATCAATTCTAAATTTCATAATGTTGATGTACAAAACACTGCGTTTGGGCAATATAAAATAGCGTTAAATGAAGCAAATGCAGTTAATCGCGACTTTGTACTTGAGTTTAAACCGCTGCAAAAAGAGCAAGCTCAAGCTGCATTTTTTACTCAGCAGTTTGAAAATGGTGACCGATACGGGCTTGCTATGCTAATGCCACCAGGGGATCACTTTACACAAACGCAGCGATTACCTCGCGAAATGGTATTTGTAGTTGATACGTCTGGCTCTATGCACGGGCAATCTATGGAGCAAGCTAAAAAAGCCTTGTTTTATGCGCTGTCATTACTTGATAGCGACGACAGTTTTAACATTATTGGTTTTGACAACATAGTGACTCCAATGAGCGATAAACCACTTATAGCCAGCGATTTTAATTTACGCCGCGCAGAGCGATTTATTTATGGCCTAGAGGCCGACGGTGGCACGGAAATACAAGGTGCGCTTAATGCCGTACTTGATGACAGCCAGTTTGATGGTTTTGTACGCCAAGTTGTATTTTTAACCGACGGTAGTGTAAGTAATGAAGACGCATTGTTTAAAAACATTCAAAGTAAATTAGGCGATAGCCGCTTATTTACGGTGGGTATTGGCAGCGCACCTAACAGCTTTTTTATGCGCCGAGCGGCAGATATAGGCAAAGGCTCATTTACGTTTATAGGTAGCACAAGTGAGGTGCAACCTAAAATGCAGCAGTTGTTTGATAAGCTTGCACATCCGGCTATTACTAATTTGGCGCTAAGCGATGAAAGCGGTAACAGCTTAGATTTTTGGCCATCACCACTGCCAGATTTATATTTTGGCGAGCCTATCATGGTCGCTATAAAACTTAATAATGCTAAAAGTGTGGTACTTGCTGGGCAAACAGCACAAGGGCCTTTAAGTATTAAATTAAGTACACAAAATACCTCAAGCGCTCAAGGTATAGCAAAACTGTGGGCGCGCCAAAAAATTAAGTCATTACTTTTATACAACGAGCAAAGTGCCGTTAAAGATGAAGTACAGCAGCTTGCACTTACTCATCAATTACTTAGCCCCTTTACTGCTTTTATAGCGATTGAACAAACTCAAATAAAAGAAGTGGCAGAGCAAACGGCGCAAGCTACTAATGCAGTACCACAAGGTATGGCAATGCGTTTACCGCAAACCGATGGGCAAAGTAGGCTGCATATATTATTAGGCTGTATTTTATTATTAGGATTTGGCGCTCTTAAAATAAACCGATCATTTAAATTAAGCAGGGCACGTAAATGAAAAAATGGCTAAGCGCGGGCTTACTAATAGCTGGGCTTGGTTTATTTGGTCACGGCGCCTACATGCAGGCAAAAGCATGGCTTGCTCAAGTATTAATTGAGCAAGCATGGCAAGAGGCGCTTAAAGCACCCGGCACTAAAGTAAAGCCGTGGTATTACGCCGACAGCTACGTGACTGCAAAGCTTGATTGGCCAAGCCATAATAAAACATTAAGCGTATTGGCTGGAGCGAGTGGTCGTAATTTAGCATTTGCGCCTAGCCAATTTTTACCCGCAGGGGATCTTGGCGGAAAAGAATTTGGCAATAAAAAGGGCGCGCTAATAGCAGGGCATAACGACACCCACTTTGCATTTTTAAAAAACGCAAAAGTAGGGGAGGCGTTTACTTTGCAATTACAAAGTGGGGTGATACAAAATTATAAGGTAACGGGGATTGAGGTTATTCATCAATCCCAACATGACTTTTTACAAACCCCCGGGCTGTATTTGCTTACCTGTTACCCTTTTGATTCACTTGCCTCGGGTACTGATTTAAGATTGCTTGTATCTGCACAAATGTCTTCGCCCGATTCACTAAGTGGTATATCAACCACAAGTTCTTGATGGCGCTGGCTGACCATTACGCCAATAAACACCACAAATATGCTCAGCCATTGCCACACGTTGAGCACTTCGCCCAAAATAATAGCTGACAAAATAAGTGTAAAAATAGGAATTAAATTAGAGTAGGCCGCCGCCGTAAGTACCGATACTTTGCTAATTGCATAGTTGTACATGCCGTAGCCGCCAAGGGTTACACACGAACCTAAATACAAAATGCTCATAAGTGCGGTTAAGTCGTGTTGGTTTTCGCTTGGTAGGTCGATAAAAAATAAAAACGGCGCAAAAAACAAGCTGCCGCTAATACCTTGCAGTGCAATTAAAGTAAGGGGCGAGTAGCGATTAGCTAAATGTTTAATACTTACCGTATAAAATGCAGCGCACACCATAGCCATCAACTCTAAAAAGTTACCCAGTAATGGATTAGGTGCTTGCTCAGAATTGGGTGAAAGAAGAGTAAGTAAAATACTGCCGCCAATACACAGCGTAAAACCAACAACAATGGCTTTGCTTATGTATTCTTTAAGTAATAAAAAGGCAAGTAGCGCAATAATTATAGGCAAGCACGATACAATAACACCGGCCTGCGAAGCTGATGTATATTCCATTGCATGGCCTTCAAATAAAAAGTACAAACAAGGCTCAGCAAGCGACATACCCACTAAATACTTCCAGTCACCTTTTAAATACTCAAACCGAATAACATAACGCCATAAACAAAGCGATAAAACTAACGTAGTGAGCATGCGTAAAAATATCACCAAGGCAGGGTCGTAAATGGCAATGGCATATTTGAGCGCAATAAAAGAGCTGCCCCATAAAAAGGTGGCAATAATTAAACATAAACTGGCAGGCATAGAGAGTAATTTACATAATTTAATAAAATCAGATCCTAGCATGAATATTTTTAACTTGTTCAAAAATACCGAGCTGGTATAAATTAATTCATCTTTAATTAATCAGTAGTAAAAAGCACATGCAAAGGGAACAGGTAATAGTTGTAAAGCTTGGTACAAGCGTACTTACTGGCGGCACCGATAAACTAGATAAAGCACACATGGTTGAATTGGTACGCCAATGCTGCGAGCTTAAAAAACAAGGCCACCAGGTTATTTTAGTGTCGAGCGGTGCAGTTGCTGCTGGGCGCGAACAACTATTAAAACCCTGTGGCAGAAGCTTAATTGATAAACAAATGCTTGCTGCAATTGGACAAGGTCAACTTATTCATATTTGGCAGAGCTTGTTTGGTTTATACGGTGTAAATGTAGGACAAATGCTGCTAACTCGCGCTGATGTAGACGACAGAGAGCGATACCTTAATGCCCGCGATACACTCACGGCATTATTAAATTACGACGTTGTGCCTATTATTAACGAAAACGACGCAGTCGCTACCAGCGAAATAAAAGTAGGCGACAACGATAACTTGTCGGCACTTGTCGCTATTTTGGCTAATGCTAATAAGTTACTGCTGCTAACCGATCAAGAAGGGTTATTTACCAGCGATCCGCGCACCAATGCCAATGCAACCCTTATTGGCGAAGTTACACATATAAATGATGAGTTACGTCAACTTGCTGGTGGCAGTGGTACAAATTTAGGCACCGGCGGCATGGCAACTAAATTACAAGCCGCCGACATTGCAAGGCGCGCAGGCGTTGAAGTTATTATTGCTAAAGGCGCTGGTAAAAACGTTATTTTAAAATGCATGAGTGACGAATTACCTGGCACGCGTTTTTTAAAACTCACCGCTCCAAAAGATGGCCGTAAAAAATGGTTACTAGCTGGGCCTAAAAGTACCGGCCAAATTGTTATAGATGCAGGTGCTATTGGCGCCCTTCAAAATAAAGGCGCTAGCTTACTCGCTAAAGGCGTTACTAATGCATTTGGACGTTTTGAACGCGGTGATTTAATTGATTTAATTGATAATAAAAATCAAGTGATTGCACGGGGCTTAACGCGCTTTAGCAGTACCGAGGTAAATAAAATAAAAGGTGCGCATTCTAGCCAAATAGGTAAGTTACTTGATTACGATAGTGGCGCAGAAGTACTTCATAGGGATGATATGGTATTGCTATAGAAGCACTTTTAGTAAATTAAATTACTTGAGTGTAATTCTCGCAGTATTACACTTTTTTGATTGTAAATTTGTGCTAAAATCTGGCTCCTTAAATTGTTGTAAGCAGAGCACAGAACATGAAATTAGTTCGTTGGTTTTTAGGTTGTATAATCTTATTCTTTAATTTTGTATTTACTCCTCGCAGTAAAAAGCGTGCAAGCGATGTGCAAGCGCAGCTTGATCAGCAAACCTCACAATTTAAACTATATCAATTTAAAGCATGCCCGTTTTGTGTAAAAGTGCGTCGCGCTATTAAGCGCGAAGGCTTAAACATAGAAACGCGTGACGCAAAAGACAATGAGCAATATCGTCAAGAGCTACTAGAACAAGGCGGCAAAGTTAAAGTGCCTTGCCTGCGTATAGAGCAAAACGGCCAAGTAGAATGGCTGTACGAATCAAACGATATTATTGCTTACTTAAACAAAGTAGCTGCATAAACCACTTAATTTTTATCTCACTTATCTAAAGAGACATTACCATGACAATCCGTACTCGTGTTGCCCCGTCGCCAACAGGTGACCCGCATCTTGGCACTGCTTACATCGCCTTATTTAATTACTGTTTTGCTAAACAACAAGGCGGTGAATTTGTACTTCGTATAGAAGATACAGACCAAGTACGTAGCACGCCAGAGTCAGAACTTGCGATTATGGATAGCCTACGCTGGTTAGGGCTTGAGTGGGATCATGGTCCTGATGTGGGTGGCGAATTTGGTCCTTACCGTCAATCTGAGCGTAGCGATTTATATAAAAAATACGCGCATCAGTTAGTTGACGATGGTAAAGCGTTTTACTGCTTTGCAACAAGCGAAGAGCTTGATCAAATGCGTGAAGAGCAAATGGCAGAAGGCCTACGCCCTAAATATGACGGTCGTGGTTTAAACCATACAGAACAAGAAATTAAAGCAAACTTAGCTGAAGGCAAACCTTACGTTATACGTATGAAAATCCCAAGCGAAGGCACATTTAAGTTTAACGACTACCTACGTGATGAAATTGAGATCCCGTGGGAAAACGTAGACATGCAAGTGCTATTAAAAGCTGATGGCTTCCCTACGTACTTTTTAGCGAACGTAGTTGATGACCACCATATGGAAATTAGCCATATTTTCCGTGGCGAAGAGTGGATTAACTCAGCACCTAAATTATTAAAACTGTATGAAGATTTTGGTTGGGAAGCGCCAGTACTTGGTCACTTACCATTACTACGTAACCCAGATAAATCAAAGCTGTCTAAGCGTAAAAACCCAACATCTATTAATTACTATAAAGAAATGGGTTACCTGCCAGAAGCCGTGCTTAACTACTTAGGCCGTATGGGTTGGTCAATGCCAGATGAGCGTGAAAAGTTCACACTTAATGAAATGACTGAAAACTTTGACATGAAGCGTGTATCGCTTGGTGGCCCAGTATTCGACGTAGATAAATTAAGCTGGTTAAACGGCATGTGGATCCGCGAAAACCTAACCGATGAGCAGTTAATTCAGCGCTTTGTTGATTGGAAGTTTAACGGTGAAATGCTCGCTAAAATATTACCAGAAGTTAAAACTCGTATTAATACGCTGTCGGATATGGTTGAGCTTGCAGGGCACTTTGTAGGGGGTATTCCAACTTACGATCCGGCGTTATTAACAGCAGGTAAAGCTGACGAAAACGTAATTCGCCAAGCACTACAATTTTTTGTATGGCAGCTTGAAGGTTTACGTAGCTTTGAAAAGCCCGCTATTTTTGCAATTGCAAAAGAAGTGGCTACATTCCACGAGCTAAAAATTAAAGACTTTTTAGAGCCAATATTTGTCGCAATTACTGGCAAAACATCAAGTACGTCAGTGCTTGATGCAATGGAAATATTAGGGTCTGACTTATCACGTGCTCGTTTACGTGTAGCTCTTGCTCATTTAGGTATTTCTAAAAAGCAGGCTAAAAATATAGAGCGTGCGTACCGCGAATACCCAAGTGCATAATTGCTAAACAATGTATTTTTAAAAGCCGAGCTTATTAGGTTGTAAATAAGCTCGGCTTTTTTGTTTCAGGCTGTTTAGCTATATGACATCGTATTTTGATATTGTTTAGCCTAAGCATTCACTATTTACTAAATGCTACAATGCGGCATATAAACTCATAGGAGGCAGTATGATTGCAACCGTTAAAAACAAAGCTATTTTTAGCAGCAATACATTTTCGATAAACCTTGTTACTTACCCAACTAATCACAGCGTAATGAATCATATTGACCCTGTGCAGCAAGGGCGCTATTACAAGCTCAACTTTGTATTAGAAAAACCTAAAGCGGGTGGGGTATTTAAATGCTCAAAATGCATTATAAATTTATTTAATCGTGTGTATTTGTTCAGACCCGATAAGTACGAACACAGCGTCTCTAAAATCGAGTCTGGAAAGCGTGTGCTACTGAGCTTTGCGCTTAATATATAATTTGCACTTTTACTTATTGATAGTCGTAAGCTTGTCCGGTGCATAAAACAGATAAGTCGCAATACGATACAGACGCTTCACTACAAGAATTGATAGTAAAAGCATTCCCGCCTCTGCGCATGGCATCAGCTTTAAGTAAATCAATCGCGTTTGATTTAGAGCGATTGTAGCTTACATTGTTGTTACCTCTACCATCGCCATCGCAGCTTTCACCTTCTATTCGCCCTAAGAGTGTTGCGCCACTTTCGTGTGCTTCTTGGTCGCTATAAAACTGCTGTAAATCTCTTTTATTAACGTAGGTGCCAATTTCTTGAGATAAAACGTCGTTGTCTATATCTGTATGATAAGTAATGCCTGAACAACCCGTTATTGTGGCGAGCACTGTTATTGCCATTATTAAACTTCGCATATTTATTAGTCCCTTAATTTATTTAATACCAATTTGCTTATATATGGGGGCTATTTAACGTTAAGAAAATCACGCTAAAACTAGGCGAAAATTTTTGTATCTAGTTGTTCTAAATAAAAAATTTTTAACGAAGTTATAGTGAAATTTAATTCGTTAAATTGTTCAAAGATTTATGCAAGTTGGTATAAGGTAATAAATTACTAACAAAATCAAATGCGGGCAATGTTTACTACTAAATAAATTGTTAGCATTTGTAAATGTATTTAGATTTTACTGAGCATAGGGTAAGTAAACAAAAAGAAGTGGCAAACATTAACCAACCAATGGCATAAAATAGCCCACTCTAAGCGCTGCGTTTTATAAAAAACATAGCCATACCCCAAGCCTGCAATAAACGAGACCAGCACATAGTTAGTCCCTCCAGCAAAATGTGCCAAAGCAAACACTGTAGCTGTTATTATCGGGGCAAGTAGCGCTAAGCGAGAAGGTGTAATAATTTGGCTAAGCTTAGTCTGTAATAACCCTCTAAATAAAGCCTCCTCAGCTACACAGGTAAATAAAAGATTAATAGCAATAAAGGTTAACCAAAAGTCAGGAACCTTAGGATTAAAGCTCACAAGCCCAAGTGTTAAAGCAGCTATAAGCGCAGTAAAAACGGTAGTAATAATTATTAAAACAGGTTGTTTAGCATCGAGCAAAATAGATTTATTAGAGTCTGCTTTCAAAGGTTTTTTACTTGAATCTAAGTTTGAATAAAAGTAAGCACAAAGAAATAACCCAGCCATCGCTTTATCAAAATTAGCATAAAGGGTAAAAGCAATCGCATCGCTTGTAATACGCTCGTTTATAACAATAGGGAGGTTATTAAAACCAGGCACCCAATGAAGTGCTAATGCCAATGAGGTAATTATAAAAATAGTACTTAAAGTAGCACGTATTATTGCCCGCTTTGTATGCAGCGCACAGTAGTATAAAACAACGTAAAGCCCGGTAAACAGCAGAGCATATAAATTTATATAACTTTGAAAATACGCACTTATAACACTTAAAGCTATTAAGTAATGCCAAAGAGGTTGTCGCATTATTGATATTTTGCAGTACGGAAAAACACATATAACGGATAGCGCTAATAAATAAAAAGTCATTGTTTTTAATTGCTCAGTTTTATTTAACAACTAATCTAACAGATTCGACCTCTCAATATTTTTTTTCTGGTAGTATAGATAGGTTATAAGCAGTTTAAGCAGTGAAAAAACTATGTTAAGTCCTTATTTTCAGCAACATGCTGATTACGTTTCTATCTCTCGTGAGCAAGGTTGTCGTTTCGCAAAATGTGTTGCCGATGACTACAATCCACTTCATGACAAAGATGCTAAAAAGTTTTGCGCGCCAGGAGACTTACTTTTTTCTTTAGTGTTAGATCGCTATGGCATAAGTGAGCGAATGGAATTTACCTTTGCCGGAATGGTTGACGAAAACACCAAACTTAATTTTCCTGAGGGAGCTGACGAGTTTGATGTCACCAATGGCGACAAAGTTATTTTAAAGGTAAAACGCGACGGTAAAACCAGCCAATGCCCAACACTTACAAACAGCCTAATAAAAAATTATGTTGAGTTTTCAGGTGCTGCGTTTCCACACGTAATTATTCCATTAATGGGTAAACAAGAGGTAATGATAAACCCTGCTCGCCCGATGGTTATTTACGAATCGATGATTATTAATCTTGATAACCTTGATATTAAAGCACCGACGCTTGAATTTGCTGAACCAAGTTTTGAGTATACAGGTAAACGCGGAAAAATTACTTTGCGCTTTAATTTACTCGAAAACGGCGAAAAAGTCGGTTTTGGTGAAAAGCACATGGTGGTTTCGGGTATTCGTGAATACTGCCAAGCAACAGTTGACGATTTAATCGCGTTTTACAACGAACGTAAAGCGACGTTAAAACCTGCTTAAAGCTATATAAATTATAAAAAGGCGCTGAATATATTGTTATTTAGCGCCTTTTTTATTGGTTTTAAGAGTCCAGCTAGATTAGCCGAGGGATTGGATACTTTTCTGGATTGGTTAATTTACGCAGTACAGTAATATGCGTACAATAGCGCTCTTTGTTATTTTAAAGCTAAGCCTATGTCTGCCACTACGTTCTCATCACTTAATCTCGACCCGTTATTATTAACAGCGATTGAGCAAAATAATTACACTACGCCTACCGCAATTCAGATTAAAACTATTCCGCCTATTTTAGCCGGAAGTGATGTAATGGGCAGCGCGCAAACAGGTACGGGTAAAACTGCCGCGTTTGTTTTACCGCTTTTACATAAGCTTTTAAATACCCATAAAAAAGATGAGCAAGGCCTTGCCCGCGTTGTAATTTTAACGCCAACCCGTGAGCTTGCTCAGCAAGTATTTGCCAGCTTTGAAAAGTACGCACAAGGCACTAACATAAATGGCGCTTTAGCTTATGGTGGCGCAAGTATTGGCCCTCAAATAAAAGCACTTAAAACAGCCCAAGTGATAGTGGCAACGCCAGGTCGTTTGCTCGATCATATTGTAAAAGGCAGTGTGGTACTTTCAAGTGTTGATTCGTTAGTGTTTGACGAAGCTGACCGCATGCTTGATATGGGCTTTATTGATGAAATTAGACGTATATTGCGACATATCCCTGGCGATCGCCAAACTTTACTATTTTCAGCGACATTTGATGACAGCGTATTTGAGCTAAGTAAAAAGCTACTTAAAAATCCTGAGTTAATTGAAGTTGATAAACGTAACTCAGCCGCAGTTGAAGTAGAGCAAGTTATTTACTCGGTAGACGAGGATCGTAAGCGCGAACTTGTATCGCACATGATAGGCATGAAAAACTGGCGCCAAGTGCTTATTTTTACTCGCACAAAACAAATGGCTGATCAGCTCGCTAAAGAAATGTGTAAAGACGGTTTAAAAACCGAATCAATCCATGGCGACAAATCGCAAGGTGCACGCGACCGCGCACTGCAAAACTTTAAAGAAGGTATTACACGCGTACTTGTTGCAACCGATGTAGCTGCGCGTGGTTTAGATATTTCTACACTTAGATACGTAATTAACTTTGAGCTACCATACATAGCAGAAGATTACGTACACCGTATTGGCCGTACAGGTCGTGCTGGTGAACAAGGGCTCGCTATGTCGCTGGTAAGTATTGATGAGCAATGGCTGCTAGAAGAAATTGAAGTACTACTCGATACGCGTTTAACGCCGCAGTGGTTAGCAGGTTATGAGCCCGATCCTAATAAAAAGCCAAAAGATAACCGTAAAAATACGAATAAATTACGAAAAGATCGCGATAAAAAACGTATTACAGGCAAAAGAGAGCCAAGTAGACGTCGTAAATAATAGCTTTTACTTTGCTTTTTTGCCTATACTGGAGCTACTAAATAGCCGAGGTAAAGTTAATGTTTGAAACTGATAAATGGGCATTCTCTGGTATTGATGGCCAAATATCTTTGCATAAATGGCAAAAAACAATCGACCTTATAACGGGGCTTTTTTCAGCCCCGTCGGGTTATATAGTTCAGGCAACAAGCAAAGGCTATCGCGTTGTTATTAGAAGTAACGAAGGTGGCTCTAACTTTGAGACCAATCCTATACTTCCTCCTCAAACACCTCTGTTTTGTCGGTACGTTGCTGAAACTAAAAATATTTTATATGTTAATGATGCAAGCAATAACGATGCATGGAACACCCTACCAGAAGTCGTTGAAGATGGTGTTGAATCCTACCTAGGTTTACCTATTCATTGGCCTGAAGGCGAAGTATTTGGCACGCTATGCTTAAAAGATACTCAGAAAACAAGCTATACCGATGAATACTTTGAACTCATAGAACAACTACGTGATTTGATTGAAGACGACCTAGCGCTTGTGTATAGCTATGAGCAAATGCGCGAAATAGCCATGTTAGACTCATTAACGAATATTTATAATCGCCGAGCACTTAACTTATTAGCCCAGCAAAAACTTAACTTAGCGCTACGTTTAGGCTTTGACGTGTGTTGTTTGTTTATTGATATAAACGACTTTAAAAAATTAAACGACACTTGCGGACATGAAGTGGGCGACAAAGCATTAATTATATTGGCAGATACGTTAAAAACGCATTTAAGAGATGCGGATATAATAGGGCGTTTAGGTGGCGATGAGTTTGTTGCAGTAATGCAAGTAAGCGATAAAAGTAAAATTAACTACATCATGGATAAAATATCCTCTGAGTACTCAAAAGCCTTACTCAAAGAGGAGGTTTGCGATTTATCGCTTAGTATTGGTTATAGTTTTACTAATAAACAAAAGCAGCCCTTTGAAGCGCTATTAAATGATGCAGACCACGCAATGTATAAAAATAAACAAGCGTATAAGCTCGCTAAAAAAGCACAATAATAAAAGCATTTTACTTAATCTTTGCCCATAAAAAAGCAAGCCATTAGGCTTGCCTAGAAGGGTGTTAATTTGTTTAAGCTATTAGCTTCTCAGCTAGATTTAATTCCATTGTAGCCTTTAGTAAACGATATAAGTTAATTGACGCGTCAATTTCTTCTTTACGGTTTGTTAAGCTTTCAATATTTAAACCCAGCGGTACATCTAAATGCGCACAGCTTTTAATTATTAAGTCGAGGTTTTCGCGGCAAATACGCACTGATTCGCTTAATGTATTGTCTGCATCAAGCATGCGCCATTTTGTAGCTTCTGGCACTGAGATACCCAGCCACTTCATAAAGTCTAAGGTTTTTTCGCCGCCGCACGGGGTAAACGTTAATATAATACGTTGTGGTGTAATACCTTGTGCTTTACATGTACGCGCGTAACTAGTGATTAACTCTATAGTCGCTTGTGCGTCGTAAACAGCTTGCGATATAAAAAACTGACAACCTTGTGCTGTTTTTTCTATTAATCGTTCGTGCTCATTTCGTTTGCTTGAATGGCGCTCAGCAATAGTAACGCCACCTAAAAAGAAATCATCTGATTGTTCAGCCAATGCTTTATATGCATCTGGCAGGCTTAACTTTATATCGCCTACCGATGACGGGCTACCTACTAAAACTACATTTTGTAAATCGTAGTCGTTTTTAGTTTCACTTAACCAATCTTTAAATTCGCCCACGCCACGCTGCGCCACACTTTTATAAGTAATCACATCTTGTGCAGATAAATTACGAATTAAATGGCTGTATTCACGCGGATCAACGGTTTGTTTAAACGCAAATGGACGATCTTGATTTGTACGGCTGCTTTCGTCTTGAATGTCGTAAATTATTACACCGTCGTATTCAATTTCGTGTAAGCGACCCAGTAGCTTTTCTGCAATGGTTTTTAATTGCGCTTTATCGGTGCCAATTTTAGGCGGCGTAGTACCAATAAGATAAACACCTTGCTTGGTGTCCTCTATTTTCTCTTTTAATGATAAAGCCATAATCCTCATTCCAGCCAAGTGCGTGTTGATGGATTTAATATAGCAGCCATTTAGACGTCTAGATAGATTTATTTAATGAAAGTTTTTCAACTAACATGATGTTTATTCATAGTGCATGTTCCCATTACTTATAATTGACACAGTTGTTTACATAATAAATTCCTTTGGGACTCTTATATTTATTGGCTTTGGGGCATAATCGAGGGTGAGTTAGTGTTAAATCTAACAATAAATTTGCTCAATTTAAAAAGGGACAACAATGAAATTTAAATTATTAGCAACCAGCTTAGCGGTATCGCTGGCGTTAACCGGTTGCGCAATGCAGCAAAACCAAAGCACGCAAACAACAGCACAACAAGAACAAGTAAATAAAGCTGATGATCGTGTTTTTTCACAAGATTACTTAATTGAAGAACTAGAAAACGGCTTACGCGTAATGGTTGTTAAAACCGATTACCCCGATGTAGTGTCGCTGCAAATTCCGGTATCGGTTGGATCGCGTAACGAAGTTGAAGAGGGCAAAACAGGTTTTGCTCACTTTTTTGAACACATGATGTTTAAAGGCTCACAAAAATACCCTGAAGATGTGTATTCAGACATATTAAAAAATTCAGGTGTTGATAACCGCGCGTATACAACAAACGATTACACCAACTACCATTTAAACTTTTCAAAGCAGCATCTTGATAAAGTACTTGAGCTTGAAGCTGATATTTTTCAAAACTTAACCTACACCGAAGAGCAATTTAGAACCGAAGCACAAACGGTAAAAGGTGAGTACTTAAAAAACAACGCGAGCCCAGTTCGTAAATTATTAAGCGCTGTACGCGAAGAAGCGTTTGATAAGCACACGTATAAACACACCACTATGGGCTTTTTTAAAGACATAGAAGCGATGCCTGATCAAATGGCGTACGGTAAAGAGTTTTTTGCTAAATTTTATAAGCCTGAGTATGTATCGATTGTAATTGTGGGCGATGTAGAGCCAGAAGAAACAATGGCTATGGTTAAAAAGCATTGGGGCAGCTGGAAAAAAGGTAACTACGTTGCTGACATTAAAGCAGAGCCTGTGCAACAAGCACCAAAATATTTGCACCAGCAAGATGAAGCGCTACCAGGGCATTGGTTGCTTGTATCGTACAAAGGCGCTGCGTGGGAGCCTGCTAAAAAAGACAGGGCAGCACTTGATTTAATCTCACAGCTTTATTTTTCAAATAATTCAGATTTATATCAAGAGCTAGTGGTCGACAAACAAATTGCCAGCCAAATGTTTACCTATAACCCAGAGACTAAAGATCCGGGTTTATTACACGTATTTGTTAAAGTAGAAAACGCAGACGATTTAGCCACTGCGCGCGATGCCATTAACCGCACTTATGCAAAAGCACGCACAGAGCTTGTTGATGAGCAAAAGCTGAGTGATTTAAAATCAAACCTTAAATACAGCTTTATTAATGGCCTTGATTCGTCGCAAGCGATTGCATCAACCCTTGCAAGCTACATGCATTTTGAGCGCGATCCTGAGGTTATAAACCAGCTTTATAAATCGGCTGATAACATTACCAGCGCAGATATTAAAGCCGTTGCTAATAAATACTTTACCGATAACGCACGTACCACATTAACGATGTCGGCACTTGATAAAGCCCCAGGGTTTGAGCAAGAAGTTGATTTAAATGCGCTTACTGCAAAGCTTGAACAAGCACCAGCGGCACCTGTGTTTAAAGTACTTGATAAAACGAATAGCTCGCCATTAATTGATGTTAACTTTTTATTCAATACCGGTGCGGCTGCCGACCCTCAAGGTAAAAAAGGCGTTGCTGCACTCACTGCGGCTATGCTTGCACAAGGTGGTTCGCAGGCGACAAGCTATAAAGATATTCAAAAAGCACTTTATCCGCTTGCGGGTAGTTTTGGTTATCAAATAGATAAAGAAATGCTGTCGTTCCAAGGGCGTATTCATAAAGATAACGCGGCGCAGTGGTATGCACTTGTGAGCGATCAATTACTAAACCCAGGCTTTAGAGATGATGACTTTAAACGCCTCAAAAAAGAAATGATCGACGGTATTAAGTCTGGCTTAAAAGCATCTAATGATGAAGAGCTAGGTAAAGAAGTGCTATACAGCGCACTTTACAAAAATCACCCTTATGAAAGCTACAACTACGGTGATATTTCGGATTTAGAAGCGTTGACGCTGGATGATGTTAAAGCGTTTTATAACAGCGAGCTTACGCAATCTAAACTCACGGTTGGCTTAATTGGGGCTGTGCCTGCAAAACTTAAAGCTAAAATGATGAGCGATTTTGCAACGCTACCAAAAGGTGAGCAAAGCCGTTTAAGTATTCCTGATGCGCCAGCACTTAAAGGTCATCATGCAACTATTGTAGAAAAATCTGCGCAATCGACGGCGGTATCGTTTGGTTTTCCTATTGATACAATAAGAAGCAGCGAAGACTGGACAGCCCTTTGGCTTGTGCGTTCGTACTTTGGTGAGCACCGTAGTTCTAACAGCTTTTTGTATGAGCGCATTCGTGAAACTCGCGGCATGAACTATGGCGATTACGCATACATTGAATATTTCCCACGTGGTATGTTTCAAACCAAGCCTGATGCAAACCTAGGTCGCTCTGAGCAAATATTTCAAGTGTGGTTACGCCCACTTCGCTCTAATAACGATGCGCACTTTGCAACTCGTACCGCTTTATTTGAGTTAGATAAGCTAATTAAAAATGGCATGAGCGAAGACGACTTTGAAGCCACGCGTAACTTTTTAATTAACTTTGTGCCGCAAATGGTCGCAAGTCAAAATCGCCAATTAGGTTACGCACTTGATAGCGAATTTTACAACACAGATAGCTTTGTAAGTTACGTGACTAACAAACTTAAAACGCTAACGCTTACAGATGTAAATCGCGTTATTAAAGAAAACTTACAAACAGAGAACGTTCAATATGTGTTTATAACCGCAGACGGCGCTGATATGCAAAAACGTTTAGCATCGCAGCAAACATCGCCAATGGTTTACAACACAGAAAAACCAGCAGAGCTTGTTGCTGAGGATAAAGTGATTGCCGATTATAAATTAGCAATTCCTGCTAACAATATTGAAGTAATGAAAGTCGATAAAGTATTTCAATAATTTAAGCTGTTTTTAAACTGTTTAAAGCGTATAAAAAATGCCCCAGTGCTTTAAAACTCTGGGGCATTTTTATATTAATACTTTAAGCCAAAGCATAGGCTTGTTATTAATAAAATAAGCTCGTTACTAGTATCATAAGTTCGTTACTAATAGCATACAGCCAACACCGAGTGTAAAGCTTATTAAAGAGCTTATAGCAATAGCTACAATAAACTTTTGCGTTGATTGAGTTTTAACCGTTTCATCTACTTCTAAGTCGTCTAGTTTTATAAGCTCGCCTTGGCGCACTTCAAATACTGCGCATAAAGCCATTGTGGTTTCTTTTGATGCCGCACCTTCTTTTTCTACACGCTGAATAGTACGTAAGCTTACATCGCAGGCATCGGCAAGTTGCTGTTGCGTCCAATTAAATTGCTGCCTAAGTTCTTTTATTGTTTTAGGATTAAGTTGCATGCGTTTATTTACCTACCACTAAGTCAATTAGCGCAAAGGTTGAATACCCACCCAAGTATCCGGCAAGTACACAGGCAGAAAAAAATAGGACGGCTCTTTTCGTGTCCTTAATAAAAGGAAGTACAGTTTGTTCTTGTTGTTTTATTTGCTCATTATTTTTAAAAAAAGTACATTCAAGCTTGCCAGTGAGAATATTTTTCATGTGATATTTAACTTGGTAGTTATGTTCTTTAAACTCAAATGTATGCGTGCTTTTTCTACCAATACTACGTTTACTACTAACTAAATCGTCGTTTACGTAGATTTCTTCTTTGCCAGTAAAGTAGCTGCCAAAACAGGCTATTTGATTGTCGCCATCTTGAAAGTAAAATTTGTAACCTAATTTTTTTGTATTTAATATATCGTTTTTCATCATCGTTATCCTTGTTGAGTTGATGATGCTAATTTAGCGTTTGTTTTTGTTATTTACGCCGTCAGCTGTACGCCAGTATGTATTTTGGCATATGACAGGTGAGCTGTCATATGTTGTTAGCTTTTGATTTTTATTAATTTATTATATTTTAAGTATGTATTGGTCATTTTAGTTACTGTCGTATAACTTAATCTAAAAAATGAGTAAGTATTTAAAATATCATTTCTGGGTGCTAGTTATATCTAATAACCAGAACAAATAACTAAGGGATTAACACCTTTGTGGCTAAATCCGTTAGACTTGGGAAAAGGCTATTTTATATCAACTTAAGGCAGTGCAGTATTATGCGTCATGCAATTTGGCAAAAGCTTCGCGACGAAGCTAACGATGTAGTAAAACGTGAACCATTATTAGCAAGTCATGTGTATTCATGCATTTTGAATCATGATTGTTTGGGTTCGGCATTGAGCTTTATTGTTGCTAATAAATTAGCTGATGCGGTGGTATCTGCATTTACTATTCGTGAGTTATTTGATCAGGCATTTGTAAAATGTGACCGTATGCTGTCTTTTGTAGCAGAGGATATTAAAGCAGTTAAAGATAGAGACCCCGCAGCAGAAACGCATCTTACCGTGATGTTAAATCTAAAAGGTTTTCATGCTATTCAGGCGCACCGTTTGGCCAATTGTTTATGGCAACAAAATCGCAGAGAGTTAGCGCGTTTTATTCAAAGCCGTACATCTGAAGTGTTTGGAGTAGATATTCACCCAGCGTGTAAAGTGGGCAAAGGCATTATGTTTGACCACGCAACGGGTATTGTTATTGGTGAAACAGCGGTAATTGAAGATAACGTTTCAATACTGCAATCGGTAACGCTTGGTGGTACAGGTAATGAGCAGGGCGATCGTCACCCTAAAATTAGAGCGGGCGTGTTAATTGGTGCTGGTGCTAAAGTATTGGGTAATATCGAGGTGGGTGAGGGCGCACGTATTGGTGCAGGCTCTGTTGTGCTAAGTAATGTACCTGCGCATACGACTGCGGTTGGTGTACCTGCTAAAATTATTGGTCGACCGGATTGTCCTTGTCCGGCGCAAAGTATGAACCAAAACTTTTTAACAAATCCTGAGCCTGAAAACGAATCACACACGAGCGCAATGCTATAAGCAATTCAAAGCAATTCAAAGCAATTAAAAGTAATTAAAAGTAATTAAACTAAAAGGAATTAACATGAACAAGAATAGTTTATTGGCTCTAGGGATTGGGTTTATTGCAGGTGTAGGTTTAACTTGGAGCTATTTTAATTTAGCTTCAAGTGATTCAGAGGCTACTGATTTACAGAAAAGTTATGCAAACCAGCAAAAGCCTAATGCTGAGCAAACAAAAAGTAATGAAGTAACAGCAGATGATGTTGAACCTGCCGTTACTGAGCAAGTCGCTAGTTTTGAGCAAAGTGATGATACTGCCCCAATTACGGCTGAAACTGAAGAGCTTGATGACTTACCTCTTGAGGAGCAAGTTGTGCAACTCAAGCAACAACTCGCCGAACAGAAAGCGACGCTTAAAAGCGTTTTAAAGCAAATGAGGAGGCCATCAGACTTTGAGCAAATTTTACGTGAAAAATTTGAAAAGCAAACGCGTGACGAAGAATGGGCTTATCGTACTGAAATGGCATTACAAGATTTTTTATTAACAGCTGATTTGGTAATTATGCCTGATGTTGTTAGTGCAAAATGTAAAACAACGATATGCGAATTTGAACTTACCGCACCTGCTGACAACGATGCATTTGACAGTGCTCAATGGCGAGAGCTAAGCGACAAGTTGATGAAACAAGAGTTTTGGCAACAATTTAAAAGCACTACCTCCACATCGAGCGATAGCGAGCTTAAATTCTTGCTAAGTACCGAGCTTTAAACTGTATCAGTTTAAGTAATAGGTATGACCTGTGATTCTATAGAGCCATCAACGAGCTCTGTAATTAAAACATCGCCTATTTTAATTTGATCCACAGATTTAACTACTTTCCCTTGCTGTGTTTTAGTGATGCTATAACCGCGCGCTAAAACATTAAGCGGACTTACCGAATCTAACCTACTTGCTTGCAATGCTAAGCTATTATTAGCTTGGCGTAACTGATGCTGTATAGCTTGGTTTAGCCTAGCTTGTAATTGCGAAAGTTGATGGCTTGCTGTAGCGAGTTTTTTATCGGGTGATTGGCGCATTAAACGCGGTGTTAAATTATTAAGCGTGCGCTCTTGCTGATATAAACGGTTACGCATAGCTTGTTGCAGTGCAATGCTTAGCTCGTCCAATCGTTGTGATTTTTGATTAAGTTGGTTACGCGGATGACACAAATTAAGGCGATGTTGTAGCTGCGTTGCTAGTGCGCGTTTGTCAGCAATATCGTGTTTAAACGCGTTAGACAAGCGATTAACTAATTGCGTTACTTTGTTGTGTAACTCTTGCGTATTTGGGCTTACAAGCTCAGCTGCTGCTGATGGAGTAGCTGCGCGAACATCGGCAACGTAATCGCTAATAGTGGTATCTATTTCGTGGCCTACCGCACTTACTATGGGTAATTCACTTTTATAAATAGCACGGGCAAGTTGTTCGTGGTTAAAACACCATAAATCTTCAAGTGAACCACCGCCGCGTCCTAAAATAAGAACGTCTACTTCATCACGAGCATTGGCTAATTCAATTTGGTTTATTAAATGCACGTGCGCTTCTTTGCCTTGTACCATGGCAGGATAAATAATGACTTCTAATTGCGGCGCACGGCGTTTAAGTACCGTTAAAATATCTTTTATAGCAGCGCCGGTTGCTGAGGTAATAACACCAATGCGATTAATATTTTGGGGTAATGGCTGTTTGTGAGCAGAGCTAAATAATCCTTCGGCGGCTAAGCGCATTTTAAGTGCATCGAATTCTTGCTTTAGCTGACCTTCGCCTGCAGGTTCCATATGTTCAACAATAAGCTGGTAATCACCGCGAGGCTCATAAAGTGATACGCGCGCTTTTACTGTTACTTGTGCGCCATTGGCAGGGCGGTAGCTTTGGTTGCGATTATTACCTCGCCACATTGCGGCTTTAATTTGTGCTTTATCGTCCTTTAACGAAAAGTACCAATGTCCAGATGCTGGGGTAATAAAGTTAGAAATTTCGCCCGTGAGCACTAAAGATGCAAAACCTTGCTCAAGGATTGTGCGAATTTCTCTATTAAGGCGTGAAACGGTGTAAACCGCCTGCGAAGGCTTCGAAAACATAAAAAACAACCTAAAACTATTTATTGCACTACTTTATCATAAATATTTGCGAAATATTATTTACTCATGGCAACAACGCTGTTAAAATTTGGCCGCAATTCCTTATCTTAGATCCACATGTGAGAAGTTGCCAAAATGCTTAGAATCGCTAAAGAAGCTCTTACCTTTGATGACGTACTTTTAGTACCTGGTCATTCTACTGTTTTGCCACACACGGCAAATATTTCAACTCGCTTAACGCGTGGTATCAAACTTAACTTGCCGCTTATTTCAGCATCTATGGATACTGTTACAGAAGCTCGTTTAGCTATTGCCCTTGCGCAAGAAGGTGGTCTTGGTTTTATTCATAAAAACATGACTATTGAAGAACAAGCGAAAAACGTACGTAAAGTTAAAACCTACGAAGCAGGTATTGTTTCATACCCTGTAACGGTGACTGCCGATTTAACAATAGCAGACGCTATTGAGCTTTCACACGAAAAAGGTTTTTCAGGCTTTCCAGTTACCGATAGCGACAATGTACTTGTTGGTATTGTAACTAGCCGTGACATGCGTTTTGAAACGAAGCTTGAACAGCCTGTTTCTACCGTTATGACTAAAAAAGAAAAGCTTGTTACCGTTAAGGAAGGCGCAGCTCGCGAAGAAATTTTAGGCTTAATGCACGAACACCGCATTGAAAAAATCCTTGTTGTTGATGACGCTTTTAAACTTAAAGGCATGATCACAGTAAAAGATTACCAAAAAGCCCAAGACAAACCAGACGCATGTAAAGACGACCAAGGTCGTTTACGCGTAGGTGCCGCTGTAAGTGTTGGCGCTGGTACTGATGAGCGTATTGCTGCATTAGTAGAAGCGGGTATTGATGTTTTACTTATCGATACATCGCATGGTCACTCTCAAGGTGTTATTGACCGTGTTTATAAAACGCGTAAAGAATACCCAAATTTACAAATAATTGCTGGTAACGTAGCGACCGCTGAAGGTGCGGTTGCACTTGCAGACGCTGGTGCCGATGCAGTTAAAGTAGGTATAGGCCCAGGTTCTATCTGTACTACACGTATTGTTACCGGTTGTGGCGTTCCACAAATTACCGCTATTTCAGATGCTGTTGAAGGCTTAAAAGGTCGCGACATTCCTGTAATTGCTGATGGCGGCATTCGTTTTTCTGGCGATATTGTTAAGGCACTTGTTGCTGGTGCATCGTGTGTAATGGTGGGCTCACTTCTTGCTGGTACAGAAGAAGCACCAGGTGAAGTTGAATTATACCAAGGTCGTTACTACAAGTCTTACCGTGGTATGGGCTCATTAGGTGCGATGGACCAAAAAGAAGGTTCATCAGATCGTTACTTCCAAAAATCAAACGAAGCAGACAAGTTAGTACCTGAAGGTATTGAAGGTCGCGTAGCTTACAAAGGTCCAATTGCAACGATTATTCATCAGCAAGTAGGTGGCTTACGTAGTGCTATGGGCTTAACGGGTTGTGCAACAATTGAAGAGCTTAATACAAAACCACAGTTTGTACGTGTTACTTCAGCAGGTATGGGTGAGTCGCACGTACACGATGTGCAAATCACTAAAGAAGCACCAAATTACCGCTTAGGTTAAGCCGCGTAATTAATTTAATATACTGGGCTTGCTTTGCAAGCCCTCTTTTTAGTCGTTTACATTAACAAATGACATTTAGCATCAGACTTTACGAGATACTCCATGAGCAAAGATATTCACGATTCACGAATTCTCATTTTAGACTTTGGTTCACAATACACGCAATTAATCGCGCGCCGTATCCGCGAAATTGGTGTTTACTGTGAGCTATGGGCATGGGATGTGACTGAAGAGCAAATCCGCGAGTTCAACCCACAAGGTATTATTCTTTCTGGTGGCCCAGAATCAACAACACTTGAAAACAGCCCGCGCGCTCCAGAGTATGTATTTAATGCAGGCGTGCCTGTACTAGGTATTTGCTACGGTATGCAAACAATGGCAGCTCAACTAGGTGGTAGTGTACACAGCTCTGATAAAAAAGAGTTTGGTTACGCACAAGTAGAAAAAGCAGGTAACTGTGCATTGTTTGATGCGATTGAAGACAGCATTACCGATGGCGGCAACGGCATACTCGACGTATGGATGAGCCATGGCGACAAAGTAATGGATATTCCAGCTGGTTTTACAACAACAGCTAAAACATCTACTTGTCCACATGCTGCAATGTCTAACGAAGAAAAACGTTTTTACGGCGTACAGTTCCACCCAGAAGTAACACACACGCATCAAGGTCAGCGTTTATTAGAGCGTTTTGCTATTGATATTTGTGGCTGTGAAAAATTGTGGACTGCTGCAAAAATTATCGATAATGCAATTGAGCGCATAAAAGAAACTGTTGGCGATGACGAAGTTATTTTAGGCCTTTCGGGTGGTGTTGATTCATCGGTTGTGGCTATGCTTATTCACCGTGCAATTGGCGAAAGGCTAACATGTGTATTTGTTGATAATGGTTTACTTCGTTTAAACGAAGGCCAGCAAGTAATGGACATGTTTGGTAATAAATTTGGCTTAAACATTGTTAAAGTTGAAGCTGAAGAGCAGTTTTTAAATGACCTTGCAGGTAAGTCTGACCCAGAAGATAAACGCAAAGCCATTGGTCATACGTTTATTAATGTATTTGATGAGCAAGCCAAAAAGCTTAAAAATGCAAAATGGTTAGCGCAAGGTACAATTTACCCAGATGTAATTGAATCGGCTGCATCTGCAACTGGTAAAGCGCATGTTATTAAATCTCACCACAATGTGGGCGGGTTACCAGATGACATGAAAATGGGCCTTGTTGAGCCATTACGTGAGTTATTTAAAGACGAAGTACGTAAAATTGGCCTAGAGCTAGGTTTACCGTACGACATGCTTTACCGTCATCCTTTCCCTGGACCAGGTTTAGGTGTGCGTGTACTTGGCGAAATCAAAAAAGAATACTGTGATTTATTACGCCGCGCTGATGCGATTTTCATCGAAGAGCTTCACAAAGCTGAGCTTTACCATAAAGTAAGCCAAGCGTTTACTGTATTCTTACCTGTTAAATCGGTAGGGGTTATGGGCGATGCACGTAAGTACGATTGGGTTGTATCACTTCGTTGTGTGGAAACAATCGACTTTATGACTGCGCGCTGGTCACATTTACCTTATGAGTTTTTAGGTGTGGTTTCTAACCGTATCATTAACGAAATAGATGGTATTTCTCGTGTTGTTTACGATATTTCAGGTAAGCCACCTGCAACTATCGAATGGGAATAATTAATTTTAGTTTTAATTAACTAATCTTAAGTGATTAAAAAACGGCGAATTAGCATGCTAATTCGCCGTTTTGTTTATTTAAAAAGCAGTTAAACTAAAAGAGTGATTTTTCTCTTTACCTTTGGCGAAACTTCTCTATAATTTGTCGTCATTGCAGGGGCGTAGTTCCAATTGGTAGAACAGCGGTCTCCAAAACCGATGGTTGGGAGTTCGAATCTCTCCGCCCCTGCCATTTCTTCTTTACATCGTTTTTATTACTTCTTATATTGTTCAAATGTCTAATCTACTGAGTTGTTATGCATCCACGTTACGCAGCTATTTTTGATATAGAAAATCTTGAACTCAATCAACATTATTGTCCAAAAATAAATGATCAAGCTAATACTTTATCGCAAAGTGCGATAGCTAGTTCTTTAACGCTCAATGAGCAATTACTTGCAGACATTAAACTCAGTGCAAAGCCTATTATTATAAATAGCGTTGTACAGGGCAGTGAGATGCAATTAAACGACAATAAGCTTACATTGCCAACCCCACAGCTCAACGCCTCTGAGAAGCGTGCTTTATGGGCTTTAATGAGTGAACACCTTGATAAACTTTAAATCAGTAGATGAAACAGCAATATCTCAATTAATGGCCGTCGAAACAGCGTGTCATAGCCATCCGTGGACTTTAAATACAATGAGTTCATGCATAGGCGGGCGCTATTTTAATGTTGCCGCATTTGATGAGGCTAACATGATTGGTTTTTATATTGGTGAAAAAGCAGGGCCTGATTTTACACTTATGGATATTTGTGTAACACCAAGTCATCAGGGTAAAGGCATTGCAAGGCAGTTGTTAGCGCAGTTTATTGAATACGGTGAGCAGCAAGATGCAGAAAACCTATTTTTAGAAGTACGCGAATCAAATACGCGTGCTATTGCGCTGTACGAGAACGCAGGCTTTACTGAAATGTCAGTGCGTAAAAACTATTACCCAAGTGATAACCCTGCTAAAAATGGCTTTGAAGACGCTATTTTAATGGGTATGGCGTTAGGTTTAAACTTTTCATAATTAAAGTTGGTAATTAGTATTTAAAGCACAGAGCCGCTAAAGCACTGCATTTGTACCGCTTTGCTAGTTTGCTTTTTAGGATTCCTTGTCGCTAATTGCTTGCTCAATGGCCACTATCAAATCGTTTACTAGCTCATCTCTTGGCACTTTATTGTTACTTTTTAAGTTCTCTTCAAGTGCTGCTGCGCTATGGTAAATTTCATCAAAGTTAAAGCATCCAGAACTTCCTTTAATACTGTGCGCTATACTTCTTAGTGCTTCCCAGTCATCAGAGTGTTGCAGAGCTTTAACGTCTTCTAAATATGTAGGTAAGTTCGCTAAATAGTTATCAGCTATTTGCTGAAACTTCTCGCTCTTTAATAAGCTATCCCATTTATTTTGATTGTCTTTTTCAAGATGTAAATAGCTTACAAGTACTTTTTCGAGTGCATCTTTATCAATGGGTTTAGCCAGTGCTTTATCACAGCCCGCTTCTAGGTAGGTGCCTATATCATGGTTCATTACATTGGCAGTAAGAGCAATAATAGGGCCATCGTATGCTGCATGGCGTAGCATTTTAGTCGCTTCTAAGCCGCCCATTACAGGCATTTGCATATCCATAATAATAAGCTGGTAGTCGTTTACGAGAGCCATTTCTACGGCTTGTGCGCCATTGTTAGCAATATCGGGTTCAAGGCCCCAGGTTTGCAGTAGTAATTTAATTAATAGTTGGTTATCTGGGTTGTCCTCAGCCACTAATATATTGGCGTCAAAGCTATTGGTTGCAAACGATAAGAGAGGGTCTTTTTCTGGTATTAACTGGCTGTCTTGTGTTAAAAACTCAAGCATTGGTTGATCATCTGATAACTGACATGCCACCCTAATTGTAACACGGCTACCAACACCCACTTCACTTTCAAGAGTTACATCGCCACCAAGTAACAGTGCTAAGTTTTTAGAAATACACAACCCAAGACCTGTACCACCAAAACGACGTGTGGTTGTGGCATCGGCTTGTTCAAACGGTTTAAATACTCGTTCTATTTGATGCTCAGACATACCAATACCGGTATCTTTGATTACAAACTCAAGTTTTTGACTCGCTTCTAAATAATGCACACAAATAGATACACTGCCATTTTCAGTGAATTTAACCGCGTTATTAGCAATGTTTATAAGTATTTGTTTTAAGCGGGTCACATCACTATAAATGGTGCGAGGTAACGGCAGTTGATAGTCTATATTAAGGGTTAATTGTTTTTCTTGTGCCAGCGGTTGAATAATTGATTCAATGTCGTGCACAAGCTGCACTACGTTTAACGCTGACAAATCAACAGCTAGCTTTTCGGCTTCGATTTTTGATAAATCGAGTATGTTATTTATTAGCTCTAGTAAGTGTTTTGAATTACGTAAAATAGTGCTTAGGTGTTGCTTATCGTTTGTTACTTTATCGTTGTGTAACAACTGCTCTGTAAAGCCCATAATAGCCGTGAGCGGCGTGCGTATTTCGTGGCTCATGTTAGCTAAAAAGCGGCTCTTAAGTTGATTAGCTTGCTCAGCTTGGCCAATAGCTAACTCAAGTTGGCTGTTCATAGCTTCAAGTGCTTGGGTACGGCTTTCTACTTTATCTTCAAGATGGTGTTTATATTCTTCAAGCTGTTGTTGGTAGTGCCTTATTTGATTAACCATGTGGTTAAAGTCGTTAAATAAAACACCTACTTCATCATTTGTATGAGCTGGTAAGTGCACCGATAAATCACCGTCACCCACGCGGTGGCTTGCAGCACCTAGTAACTCAATTGGGTTAAGTAATAAATTACGTACCACTACAAAAATTAATATTGGCAGGGTGATCACCGAAATAATAACAATTAAGCCTGTTATTAAACTTATGGCTTTACCTGATTGATAAAGCACTCCTTTTGGAATGGTCGATACGTAATAATATCCACCAGGCATTTGCACTGCAAAAATCATACGCTCAATTTTATCTATGCTTGAGAGCTCAATGGTCGAAAGCATACCGATATCAGCGAGGTCGTGAACTTGATTAAGTTCGTACTCGCTTATGTATTGGCCACGCATGTTGTAGTCAGAGCTAAATAAAATCTTACCGTCTTTGGTCAGCATTAAATTAAGTGTGTTGTTATACGGGGCTTCTAAAATACTGGAGTTAAGTATTGAAGGCTCTACATGCATTACAATAAACCCAAGCTGCTGTGGTCGTTTTAAGTAGTAATCAACGCTATAAATTCGTTGAATAAAATATAAACTCGTAGTGCCATCATCTTTTTGAATCATAAACTGCTGTTTACTTAAATTACTTTGCAATACTTGATTAAAAAATGGATAGCTTTTTGGGGCTGTAGTTAAATTGTTAGAGTAGTAGGCGTCACTTTTCCCGCTGGCAGAGACTAAGTTAATACTAATTATATCTGGGTAGGCTTCACTGTAGCTGGCAAATACATCCATAAGTGCGCCAAGTTTTCGAGTGTAGTTACCGTTTGCACGAATATCGTTTGTTAAAAAGTCGCTAAGTACTGGCGAGGTTGAAAGTAGTTTTGCAGTAGAGTGAAAAGAGTCGATGTAGTTAAATATTTTTTGCTGTTGCTGCTCAACAAAACGGCTCATTATTAAATCAGCTTGTTTTTGGGTTGAATTAGTTACATTGGTGAGCGTAAAGCCACCTAAAAATAGCAACGGTAGAATAACAAGGGGTGTTATATACCATAATAATCTAATACTTAACTTACTGGTTTTCATGACCAAACTACTTATCCTCCATGCAATCTATCAATAATATGCGTTACGACTTTATTAAACAAGCTTATAGCGGTCTTGATGGCTGAAATGTAACCACTAATTGTGTGGTATTTGGCTAAAAATAGCTGCTTATTTGTATAGTTAAGTTATTTTAATTTAATAAGTTATGTGTTTTTAAAATAGTATTTTAGTGCTTGAATAAAATTTACAATATTTATACATATAAAAGAGATTTTTTATGCTTAATATATTTAAAAAAAGTGCTGTAACGCTTATTAAACTTAAGTTGTAAGTTTGTTTAAGTGCTTTGCTATTTCATCAATGCATATTTTTACAGAGATTGGCATGTTGCGCGTGTAGGGCGTTAATGCATAAATACTTTTACTACTAAGTGAGTAATCGGGGTTAATTACCTCAAGTGAAGGCTTTACCAAGTTTAAGTAAAAATCAGGTACCAGACCCATTCCAGCTCCTGCTTTTATGAGCGATAAACAACTATGGAACGAGTTTGCAAGGCAGCGAGCTTGGGTACTGAAGTGAAGTGCTTCCCCATGTTCATTTTTAAAAGTGTGATCTATATTTAACCCTTGCCAAGTGTTAGCGATGTAAGGTGTTTTATTTAATATTTCAGACTCTAGTTGTTTAGGGTTTTTAATTACTCCCGTTTTTATACACAGCCTGTCGGTAAAGCTACCTATGCGCTTTTGTTTTAGGGCGCTGTCTTTTGAGGGACCCACTCGAATAGCGAGATCAATATTATGATCTAAAAAATCTATATGCTGATCGGCACTTACAAGCTCTGGCATTAATTTGGGGTATTGAGTCATTAAGTTAGCAATAACAGGGGTAATAAGCGTTTCCATTAATGCATTCGGGGCGGTTATCTTTATATTACCAGTAGGCTCTGCTTGTTGAGTTTTTACGGTATCCCATGCCGTAGTCGCGATATTATTTAATTCTTTACATTGTATGTAAAACAGCTCGCCGGTTGGCGTTAATGCTTGCCTACGCGTTGTGCGTTTTAAAAGAGTTACCCCAAGCTCTAGTTCTAGCGCTTTTAAATGCTGGCTTACTACCGACTTAGAAACATTAAGCTTATCAGCTGCGGCGGATATAGAACCTGCCTCAACAATATTTGCAAACACCGACATTTGTTTAAATTTACTCATGTTTATTGTTCTGTTTTTCTAAACTGTATTTTTTATTATCTTTGTTTTTAGTATTAAAAGATATGGCTAATATAAGCGTAATTTATTAACTACAGGTGATCTATGAATAGCGAATTAGTACTTCAAAAATGCAAACAAGGGATAGCGGATTGGCAGCATGCATTTAATAGCCAAGATGCAAAAGGCTGCGCGCAACAGTATTTTTCTGATTGTGAAATGCATGCACGCCCATTTGGTGTGTTTAATGGAGAGGCTGCAATAGAAAGCTTTTGGCAAGGGATCATGGATCAAGGCTTTAAAAATGTGCAATACACTGATGTTACATGGGAAAAGCTTGGTGATGATGGTTATGTTTTATCAGCTAAATGGACAATGAATCAAGCTCACGGTGCTGTTCATCGCGAGCATTGGGTTATTGCAGCCGATGGAAAAGCAAAGTTAAAAAGTGACGATTTTGAAGTGTTAGGTGAGCGCTAAGTAATTATTAATTTAGAGTCGAGTACGTGCTAACTGGTAAGTCTAATTTATCTAAGGTTTTGAAATAAAATACTTATATAAATTCCTCGATGAAAATAAGCTTAAAAAGCAACGAATCATCGCTTAAGCAATTATAAAATGGTCTGTAATTTAATTGCTGACCATATTTCAAATATTTCTATTCATATCTCTTCATTACAAAGCTAAGATATTTTTAAGTTAGATAGCACACTTTTATACCGACTCCTGTTACAATTGCCATTATTAAAAAATTAGCTATTGGCGTTTTATTATCAGCTGTTTATAACGTTAAAGTCAGCGTAAATAGTAGCTAATTACGATCAACATTACGGGTTTACTCGCAAGCGCTTATTTAAATGCATTCAACCCCGCATCAAACTAAAAGAATTTATTAATGGCAGACCAAACTATTATCAATGAAATCAGCAAGCGAAGGACTTTTGCTATCATCTCTCACCCGGATGCTGGTAAAACAACTATCACCGAAAAAGTATTGTTGTTCGGACAAGCTATTCAAAGAGCCGGTACTGTAAAAGGTCGTGGCTCTAACCAGCATGCAAAATCTGACTGGATGGAAATGGAAAAAGAGCGTGGTATATCGGTTACTACCTCGGTAATGCAATTTCCGTATAACAATGCGCTTGTTAATTTACTTGATACGCCAGGACACGAAGACTTCTCGGAAGATACTTACCGCACGCTAACAGCGGTAGATTCGTGCTTAATGGTTATTGATGCGGCAAAGGGTGTAGAAGACCGTACCCGTAAACTCATGGAAGTTACACGCCTGCGTACAACGCCAATTGTTACGTTTATGAATAAGTGTGACCGTGAAATACGCGACCCAATGGAAGTGCTGGACGAAGTTGAAACAGAGCTAAATATTGCCTGTGCGCCCATCACTTGGCCAATTGGCTGTGGTAAAGAGTTTAAAGGTGTTTATCACATTCATAATGACGAAGCTGTTTTATACAAAACAGGTCAAGGTCATAAAATTCAAGAAGTTCGCACTATTAAAGGGCTTGATAACCCAGAGCTAGATATCGCTATTGGCGAAGATTTAGCTGCGCAATTACGTGACGAACTTGAGCTTGTTATTGGTGCATCAAACGAATTTGATTTAGAGCTGTTTTTAGCCGGTAAGCTTTCGCCTGTTTATTATGGTACTGCACTGGGTAACTTTGGTGTTGACCATGTTTTAGATGGTTTAACTAAATGGGCACCAACGCCATTACCACGTGAAACAGAAGACAGACTTGTTGTTGCAACTGAAGAAAACTTTACCGGCTTTGTATTTAAAATTCAGGCAAACATGGATCCAAAACACCGAGACCGTATTGCATTTATGCGTATTGTATCGGGTAAGTACAGCCAAGGCATGAAGATGAACCACGTGCGAATTGGCAAGCAAGTGAGCATTTCTGATGCGGTAACCTTTATGGCGGGCGATCGTGAGCGAGCAGAAGATGCTTACGCTGGCGATATTATTGGTTTACATAACCACGGTACAATTCAAATTGGTGATACATTTACCCAAGGCGAAAAACTTAAATTTAGTGGTATTCCAAACTTTGCCCCTGAGTTGTTCCGCCGTATTCGTCTTCGCGATCCGCTTAAGCAAAAGCAATTATTAAAAGGCTTAGTACAGCTTTCAGAAGAGGGTGCTGTGCAGGTATTTAGACCGCTTATAAACAACGATTTAATTGTAGGCGCAGTAGGTGTACTTCAGTTTGATGTGGTTGTAGCACGTTTAAAAGCTGAATATAACGTAGATGCTATTTACGAAGGTATAAACGTAAATACAGCACGCTGGGTAGAAAGCAGTGATGTTAAAAAGTTTGAAGAATTTAAACGTAAGTGCGAAAGCAATTTAGCACTTGATGGTGGCGATAACTTAACTTACATAGCGCCGAGCCGTGTAAACCTTAACTTATCGGTAGAGCGCTACCCAGAAGTAACGTTTAACCATACACGCGAAAACTAGAACTCATTCAAAGAATTAAAAGAAAGCCTGCTTTGGTGGGCTTATAAAGGTAAAAACATGAATATTCGTACTATTTTAATCGAAAAAGCTATTGCAGCTATGGCTGGCGCAGGCTTACCTGAAGACACAAACCCAGCAGTAACGCAAAGCACACGCCCACAGTTTGGTGATTACCAAATTAATGCAGCAATGGGCGCAGCTAAAAAAATGAAAAGCAACCCACGAGAGCTTGCGCAAAAAATTATAGATAACCTTGATGTAAGCGATATCGCAGAAAAAACTGAAATCGCAGGCCCTGGTTTTATTAATATTCACTTAAAGCCTGAGTTTTTAGCGCAAAGCGTTAAAGCAGCTAATAGCGATGCAAAGCTTGCTGTAAACGAGCACGCTAACCCACAAAAAGTAGTGGTTGATTACTCATCACCAAACCTTGCTAAAGAAATGCACGTAGGTCACTTACGTTCAACTATTATTGGTGACTCAATTGTACGTGCGCTGGAATTTAGAGGCGACACAGTAGTACGTCAAAATCACATGGGTGATTGGGGCACGCAATTTGGTATGTTAATCGCGCATTTAGAGGATCAAATTAGCCAAGGTGTAGATTTAGATACTGTTGCACTTGCCGATTTAGAAACTTTTTACCGCGATGCTAAAAAACGCTTTGATGACGAAGAAGGATTTGCAGATAAAGCCCGTAATTACGTTGTTAAACTACAAGGCGGCGACGCACACTGTGAAAAACTTTGGAAACTATTTATAGCCACCTCAGTTAAGCACTCTGAAGAAGTATACAAACGTTTAAATGTAACGCTTACCCAAGCCGATATTATGGCTGAAAGCGCATACAACGCTGAGCTTAAAGATATAATTAGCCTGCTTAAAGATAAAAACATTGCAGTAGAGTCGCAAGGTGCACAAGTTGTATTTTTAGATGAGCTGGCAAATAAAGATGGCGAACCATCTGCGTTTATCGTACAAAAATCTGGCGGTGGCTTTTTATATGCAACAACCGATTTAGCTGCATGTGATTATCGCTCAAATAAACTAGGTGCTGATCGTATCTTAATTTTTGTTGATGCACGTCAAAACCTGCATTTTACTCAAGTAGAGCTAACAGCGCGTAAAGCAGGTTTATTAAGAGACGAAACAAGTTACGAGTTTTGCCCATTTGGCACCATGATGGGCGCCGATAACAAACCATTTAAAACACGTACTGGTGGCACTGTAAAACTTGCTGACTTATTAGAAGAGTCAATTAACCGCGCAGCAACTAAATTAGCTGAACGCGAGTCTGACTTAAGTGATAGCGAGCGCAGCGAAATTGCCCGTAAAGTAGGTATTGGCGCAGTTAAATACGCTGACCTTTCTAAGCACCGTACCAGCGATTACATTTTCAACTGGGACAGCATGCTAAGCTTTGAAGGCGCAACCGCTCCTTACTTACAATATGCTTATACACGTATACGTAGTATTTTCCGTAAGTCAGGCGTTGATGCAACTACGTTAAATTCAGACGTAGCAATTGTTGAACCTCAAGAAAAAGCACTTGCACTTAAGCTACTACAGCTTGAAGAGGTCCTTGATTTAATGATCAATGAAGCAACACCGCACGTACTATGTGGTTACTTATATGAGCTAGCAAGTTTATACATGACATTTTATGAAGCCTGCCCAGTACTTAAAGAAGGCGTAGAGCCAAGTGTACGTGATAGCCGTTTAGTGCTGTGTAATTTGGTTTCTAAAACATTAGAAACGGGATTAGATTTGTTAGGCATTGAAGTCATGGAACAAATGTAATCACCGTCGTATTTTAACCTAATACTGCGTTATCCACCCCGACTTACCCTAATCACATACAAACCGTATGCTCATAGGGATAAGTAGGGTTGGATGCCTTGTCTTAGGCTAAACTACTTAGGTGAACCTTCTGCTGCGTGTAGCTCGCTTTGACTGCGTTGTCGTGCTTTTTTAGCCTAAGTCACATACTAAATGTATGCTCCTTGGCATAAAAAAGCACTCCGCCTTGTCAGCACTTCTACACTTGCAGATATAATGTTTTACATTGTAGGTTGGGTTGAGTGAAACGAAACCCAACTATACACCTGAGACTCTATGTTTACTGCTATCGAATGCACCTGAGGCTCTGTGTTTATTGCTATCGAATACACCTGAGGCTCTGTGTTTATTGCTATCGAATGTACCTGAGACTCTATGTTTACTGCTATCGAATGCACCTGAGGCTCTGTGTTTATTGCTATCGAATGCACCTGAGACTCTATGTTTACTGCTGTCGAATACACTCGAGACTCGGTGTTATTGCTATCGCATATACCTGAATCTTAATATTTGTTACTACTCAACATCTAATGTTTTAAGCTCGCTACTCTAAGCTCTTTTCTAACGCTTTATTTAAAGGACTTGTTATGAAACTCGAAGATATCCGCCGTGAATACCTGCAAGACGCGTTAAGCGAAGATAACTTGCAAGATGATCCGTTTAAGCAGTTTGAAACTTGGCTTGAGCATGCGGTAGCAAGCCAGTTACCCGATCCAACAGCAATGGTTGTAGCAACCGTTGATGAAACCGGTCAGCCTTCACAACGTATTGTACTGTTAAAGCATTTAGATGATGATGGTTTTGTGTTTTTTACCAATACAGGCTCGCGTAAAGCGCAAGAGCTTAAAGGTAATAACAAAATTTCCTTGCACTTTCCGTGGCATCATATGGAGCGCCAAGTTATTGTGTATGGTGAGGCTAAACCATTACCTACCTCTGCCGTTGCAAAGTACTTTTTATCGCGCCCTAAAGAAAGCCAATTAGCAGCGTGGGCATCAGCGCAAAGTCGGCCTATATCGTCGCGTAAAGTGTTGATGGAAACCTTTACCAACATGAAAAACAAGTTTTCTAAAGGTGAAATTCCACTTCCTGATTTTTGGGGTGGTTACTGCGTAGTCCCCACTAAAATTGAGTTTTGGCAAGGCGGAGCGCATCGCTTGCACGACCGCTTTATGTATCAACGCCAAGCTGATAACAGCTGGCAAATTACACGCTTAAATCCTTAATAAATAGATGAGTAAGTAACCGTGCAATTTATTGACTCTCATTGCCATCTCGACTTTAGTGAGTTTGATTCGAATCGTGAATCACTCATAAACGAGTGTGTAGCAAAGGGAGTTAATCAGTTCGTTGTGCCTGGTATAACGCTTGCTCAATCGCATGCCCTCATAGAGCTCAAAGCAACCTACCCAAGTATAAAAATAGCCGCAGGGCTGCATCCTTACTTTTTAGATCAACATGAAGAATCGCACATAAAAGCGCTTTTTGAGTTCGCAACTACAAATAAGCGCCAACTGGTAGCTATTGGAGAGTGTGGACTTGATCGAAGTATTGAAAACCTTCCTAAACAAACTTATTTATTTGAGCAGCAAATAGCGCTTTCGAATGAGCTTAATTTACCGCTTATTGTTCACCACAGACAAAGCCATGATTTAATTTCGCAATCTTTTAAACGTTGTAGGCCAAAAAACGGGGGAGTGATTCATGCCTTTTCGGGCTCACTTCAACAAGCGCAGTATTATATTAAACACGGTTTTAAGCTTGGTGTAGGCGGTGTTATTACGTATGAGCGGGCAGCTAAAACACGTGCTGTTATTGCTGCTATTGAGCCAGAGCACCTAGTACTTGAAACAGACTCACCTTCAATGCCGTTAAGCGGTCATCAAGGTGAAGTTAACACGCCATTGCATATACCTAGTGTGTTTAACGCGTTATGTGATTTAAAGCCATACAGTGATAGAGATGTACTTGCCAAACAGCTTTATGATTCTTGCTCAGATGTTTTTTGCATATAGCGATTTACCTGCCAGCGTTTTAACCCTCGGCCTAATTGCCACGTAAAAATACAGGCAATCACTAGCATTAATAAAACCTGCCTACCTAAATCATGAAAATGATTATGGCTATCGGATATCGCAGCGCGAGTTAAATAAGTAACCGACACAAAGCCAATAGGGCGGTCGTCATCGCTTATTACCGGCTCCATAAAAGGCGTTTTTAATTTGCTTATCCCAGGCGTAGAGTCAGAAAGCTGACCATAAACATGGTGCGACTGCCAATTATCGCTACTGGCTAATAAAATACCCTGTTGATCGTAAATAGTCGCCGAAAGCACAAACTCATCTTTGCTTATATCGTTACAAATGGCATTGAGTTGTGGTTTGTTTTTTTCAATAAGCGGCGTTTTTACATTCAAAGCCATAAATTGAGTGAGGCTTTTTGCGGTGCTGTCTGCACTATCATAAAGTAACTGATGACTCTGAAAACTACTATTAACACCTACCCAGCTTAGTAATACAAAACAGCCAGCCGCAAGTATTAAGCGAACAAGTCGCTTTCTTTGAGATGCGGATATAGGGTTTTTAATATGGTTATTTTTCATAGTCACCGTTTATGCTGCTGACAGCATTTTGATTTGATGTTACAACTACACTAACTATAACCTTAAACCCCACCTGATGGCGAATTTAGTGTTGAGAATACCCATTTTGATATGCCAACTATCAGGAAAATAAAAACAAACACGGAGATCCCATGTCGCAAATCAACATGGCACAGCCAACTGCTGAGCAACCATTACAACGCTTAACTCTAAATACATGGTTTAGTTATAGTGGAGGTGTATTTACCCCTCTCGATCATATCCCAAACAAAGCATTGGGGTTATTTAGCATCGCGTTTGCAGGTGATTTTGAAGAAAAACACATTGTTAGCATTATTGATTTTTTAGCTATGCATAACCAAACCGTCACTGCTATATGCCAATACCAACCAGATTTAGGGTTATCTCCAGCACTATGTTTTTACACGCAAAACTGCGATCAAGCTATAAACCCGCTCGTGTTACAAGAGTTTTCAAACACGCTTGATTGCCAATTAGTGCAAGTTGCTACACCGCCTAATTTATATGAGCCTGGTTTATTGGTTATGGATATGGATTCAACTGCAATAACCATTGAGTGCATTGATGAAATAGCACGTCTTGCGGATGTATACGATGAAGTTGCTTCTGTAACCGCTCTTGCAATGGCGGGTAAACTTGATTTTAGCGAGAGTTTAAATCAGCGCGTAGCCAAGCTTGCGGGTATTGAAAAAAGTTTAATTGAAGAGCTAAAAGGTGTATTGCCTTTAATGCCTGGTATTAAAGCACTGTGCCAAATTTTAAAGCAACATAATTGGTATTTAGCAATTGCATCAGGTGGTTTTGTACCGTTTGCAGAGCGCGTTCAAGAGCTTATTAATTTAGATGAAGTACACGCTAATGTACTTGAATTTAAAGACGATAAACTAACAGGAAAAGTACTAGGTACAATTGTAGATGCACAGCAAAAAGCAATTATTTTAGAGTCTCTCCAACAAAAGCTAGAGCTTGAAAAGTCGCAAACAGTTGCTATTGGTGATGGCGCAAATGATTTAATCATGATGGCAAAAGCAGGTTTAGGTGTAGCAGTACATGGCAAGCCTAAAGTAGTTGAGCAAGCACAAGCGGCTATTTGTGAAGGATCATTATTGCAATTGTTGTATATGTTGGCTATTCCGTTAGAAAATGAGCCCGCTCTTTAAAGTTGTTTAAGTTAAACCGCTTAGCGCAAGCGGTTTAACCAAATTAGCTTACGGCGGCCCATTTGTTCAACTTGCTCTTTTTTAAGTTCTAAATGGCTTAAAGCTTCTTCAGTTATATCTACTACATCACCCACGCCTGCAACAGCCCATAATGCTTCTTCTAAATCTTTTGCTTTGTGCATTGCGTACTGGCTTACGTATTTAAGCTCATTAGATAGGTAGTCAGTATCGGGGCGGCCTGTGCGCGAAATATACAAACGCATCACAAATATAAGCTGTGATGTAATGCCTTTGCTAATTTGTTTATAAAAGCTGGAGTAGTCTTCACCTAGGGCGCATTGGCTAACAATAGCCTCTTCAATACTGCCTTTACGAGGGTCAAAATTAATAGCGAGTGTAAAAGCGAGTGGTGGGTCTTGGCGGCTACGATCTTTTATATTAGGTGTTATTACATTAATAATCTGCTCTTCGGTCAGAATGCTCGAAAAATCAGTTTTATTGCCTAATAAACCAAAGTTTTGCAAAATCACATGAATAGGGCTAGCGTATAAACCATAACCAATTGCACCCGTTTTAAAGTGTGCTACTTCTTTGTGTAAATACAGCGGAAATTGGCAAACGCTTTTCGTCACCATATTTCTAAGTGCGGTAGATAGGCCTTCTACTTTTGGCGCTTCTTCAGATACTTTAAGTTTGTCTTTATTCCCTTCTATTAGCTGAGTGAAAAAGGTCACGCCGGCATGGGGTAAATCAGCAATGCGATTCGCTTTTAAGTTGATAGTAGTGAATGATTTACTGATGGCCATTACTTCGTACTTTAGCTCACTAAGTTTATGCTTTTTAGTTATTTTTTGAAGCTCAGGAAATGTTAAAAGTACAATGTCGCCTTTTTTAAATGTAGCTGGTTGTTCGCACTCTAACTGCAAACCCATTACTGAAAAGTCACGTGTATAACCGTTAAATACTTCATCATTAATCGTGACACTAACCGGTGTTTTATAAAGGTAGCGCTTATGTGAGCGTAAATTTACGTATTCAAGTGGCACAATATCTAAATAAGGTGGAGTTTTGTGTTTAGCATGACCAAAATGCTTAAGCTGATTTACTAATGCTTTATCAAAAGTAAGCTGTTTATAATCTGCTTGCTCTGCTTTATTGCCAATACTAGTGAGTACAACAATATATTTAACGTCTTTTATAAGGCCTTTTACACGAGGTGAAGGCGGCTTATTTAATTTTTCTATATTTTCACCAGCACTATTTGGTAATGAAAGCGGTATAAAAGAATCATCCGGGTGGCTTGGCATTATTTGTATTTTAAAGCACTGCCAACTCTCTTTTTGACTACCAAAACCTAAAAATAAATCGCGTAAATTAGGGTTGTTACTTAGTTCTGTACGCGTTGCTGAGTAGTAATAAATTTTACCTGATGATACATGGGTAAATGTATAGAGATAATCTTCTTTAACCGCGGTTATTTGAGTTAATAATTGTGTAATACGCTGATGGTTAAGTACATTGTATAAACATGGAACTTTTCTTTCGTCGGTAAAGTAGCGCTGGATAAAAATATTATTTTCAGTAGTAAGGCTAAGGCTTGGGTAATATTGCTCATCTTTTTTGCTTAAAAATACATATAAAGACGTTACACGAGGGATGTAATATTGCTCATAGCCCTTAGATACTACAGCATCTAGTGTATTATCTAGATTTACTTTATAACGACGTTTATTACCGTGAATAAAGCTTTCTAAAAAGTCATTAAAGGCATCGTTATTTTCTATGTAAGTGCGTTTTAAGCGGATGTGGTTAAATTCGCGAGAGATGTTTTCTACGGCAACAACTTCGTATTGAATACCGTTTTTTAAGCCAAGTTCAAAGTCTTGTTCAAGGCCCACTAGGCGCATTGCAATTAGCTCGCCTTTTTTTATAGAGTAACGTGTTGCAAGCTTAACCTTACAACCGCTTAAAGATATATCTGAAGTACTAGCAGCAATATTCTTTTTATCTTTGTAATCAATAGTTACCTTTATTGAGTAATTCATTCGCTCTTCACGGCGACTCTCGTAAGAGGCAAACTTAATGACTTCAGTGCTTAAGTTACTTTCTAATTCTTGTAATTCTGACTTTTCGGCGGCTTGTTTTTGCAATACGCGGTGGTTGTTTTCTGTATTCATTACGGCTTCGTAAACGGCTAGGGTGTATTCTCCATGCTGTTTAAGTGCTTTTTCAAACACTTCAATGGCTGTGTCATCCATAAAGTGTTGTTTACCGTTATGCTCATACGGTTTTACTTGGCCTGTTACTAATCCACGTAGATCAACAAAGCGTGCCACCGGCTGAGATAAGCGCGACATTTCCATTTTCATCAAAAATTGCTCAGGTTTAGTTAACCCAGCTGTTTTTGATTTGAAAATCAGGTCAAATTTAGCATTACCTAAATATGTTTTTAACTCATTCACGAGGTCTTCGTGTTTGAGCATTATGTCATCAGCCATTTATAAAACCATCACCGTCTAATTGAAAAAGTAGGTATACTGTTAAGTCCATTTATTAGAAATTCAATAAACGTTAAATCGCGCTATGTCATTAATATAGGTACGATTATTCTAGTTACTACCGTTTAGCTCTTGTTATTATGTGTTATTTGCCATTTTGTTGGCAAGTTACTTTAAACTATTTTAAAGCAAAAAGTATGCCCTAAATTATCGCTAAAAAGAAACACCATTTTTATTTAATGATTGTGACGCTAGATTTTCATGCAAGCAAGAGTTTGTTGCTAAGTAAATGCTTGAAATGGCAAAATAAGCATTTAACAGTAAATGTTTTTAAAATTAAAGAATCGTAGATAAGGTTATAAATGACTAAAGCGGCAAAAATAGAGTTTGTGTGTACCGAATGTGGCATGAACTACCCACGTTGGCAGGGTCAATGCCGCTGCGGTGCGTGGAACACATTAGCAGAATTTAAACCTTCAGCAGGGCAAAGTAAAAAAACATCAGTTCGAGCGAATGTAGGCGGTTATGCTGGCGGCGCTGGTGGTGGCTCTAAAAAAATCAATGATATTGCTACATCAGAGGCTGAAAAACAGCTAACTGAAATAGGCGAGCTCGATCGCGTACTAAGCGGCGGTGTAACTACCGGCTCTGTTAATATTATTTCAGGTGACCCAGGTGCGGGTAAAACAACTTTGCTATCGGACTTGGTGGCGCGAATGTCACAACGTATGCCGTCACTTTACTGTACAGCCGAGGAGTCATTATCGCAGTTTAAAAATAGGGTTAACCGTTTAAAGTTAAACTATAACCCTGACGAGCTTTATTTACTTTCAGAAACGAGCGTTGAAACTATTATTGAAGAGCTCGAAAAGAATAAAATTAAGTTTGCTGTCATCGACTCTATTCAAGCAGTTGTAACCGAAACGGCAAATGGTAGCCCAGGCTCGCCTTCGCAAGTAAAAAGTGCCGCCCAAGCATTAACTCAATACTGTAAGCAAAACGATGTAACTATGTTCATTATTGCTCACGTAAATAAAAATAATGAAATAGCGGGCCCGCAAACATTGGTACACATTGTAGATGCACTGCTACATATAGACACCAACGATGGGCAAATTCGTACCCTTAGGGCAAATAAAAACCGCTTTGGCGATATTGATACAGTTGGCATTTTTAAAATGTGCGAACGCGGGATGTTAAGTGTTGATAACCCGAGCGAAATATTCTTATCGGGGTCTACAACCGATTCACCAGGTTCTACAATTACCTGTATCCGTAAAGGTAACCGTAATTTATTACTTGAGATTCAATGTTTAACTACCGAAACTGAGGCTGAGTTTCCGCAGCGTGTTTGTGTTGGTTTAAACATGAATCGTATAAAAATGCTGACCGGTATATTACGCAAACACACTAAAACTAAAATATTTCACGATACTTTTTTTAATATTGTTGGCGGCCTAAGAATTGATGAAACAGAAACGTGTATTGATTTAGCATTGGTTACCGCGCTACTTAGCAGCTTAAATGAGTTTGTTGTACCGCGAACCACTTGTATTATGGGCGAGCTTAGCTTAAACGGCGATGTACGCCCAATCGATAGCGGTGTACCACGTGTTAAAGAAGCCGCTCAGCATGGTTTTACAGAAATATATATTCCATTTCGTAATTATCATAAATCAATGGAAGGGCTTGGTGCTAAAATTACGCCAGTTAAAACAGTACATGAGTTGCTTAGTTTAATTAATTAACACTTACGGGTGTTAATGTGTAATGTTACTCTTAATAAAACTCGGTTTACACAAAGAATAGAATAAGGAAATAACATGAAAAAGTTAGTAATAGTTGCAGCAATTGTAGCTGCGGGCGTTGGTGGCGTGAGCTATGCAAATTATGTAGCTACACAAGAAGTGCGTGCAGAAGTAGATAAGCAACTTGCTTTAGTAAGCGAGCAAACTGGCGCTACATTTAAATATGCTGGTTTATCAGCAAGTGTTATTTCAAAAAGCGTAGAAATAACAAACATGGAAGTAATAAGCCCTGAGGGTGACAATGTTGCTAATATTCAAAGCATTGAAATAACTGGTTACGAGCCAGATAAAATATCACCACATACATCGTTTGATGTAAAAAGCTTTCAGTTTGACAAAGATTTTGTTTCAAAACTACCAGCTGATACAAACGAAATGCTAGCGTCGGCAAGTTACGACTTACATTCATCACTTGATTACGATGAAGAGTCTGGCAATAGTGATGTAGTTGTTAAGCTTGATGCAAAAGACATTGTTAGTTTTAACATGGATATGGGCTTGGCTAATTCAAAAGCCTTAATGGATGCCTCATTAGCGATTAGTAAAGCGCAACAAGAAGCGGGTAACCAGCCACTTACTTACGAGCAAGAGTTACAGCAGCAAACACTTGTTATGCAAGCAATGAGTAAGTTAGAGCCACGTAATGTTAGCTTTGTTTTAAATAACCAAGGTAAGCTAAAAGATTTATTATCAAGCGAGCTTGAAAAGCAAGGTATGACGCTTGAGCAGATGGAAATGACGCTAGAGCAACAGTTGCAACAAGCGCCTGTTACTGAAGACATAGCCGCAGCTTTAACTAGCTTTGCTAAAGGTTTAAATTCATTTAGCGTATCTGCAAAGCTACCTGAAGGTAAAACCATGATGGAAATTAATCAACAAGTTATGATGCTAGTAGGGCAACCTGAAGAGCTAGTTAAGTTTATTAATTTAGAAGTTAAAGGTGATTAAATATCAGTATTTAATCATTTAATAAAGGCGCCAATTGGCGCCTTTATTATTTGTGTTGTTATAAGCTGCTAGTGACTCTGATAGCTAAAGCAATTGGCTTTAATAATATCGGTGATTATTTGTTGTGATGGTTTTATTTTTTCCATCGCTAAAAACTCGTCAGGTTGATGCGCTTGGTTAATTGAGCCAGGGCCCATTACAATCGTTTCACAACCGAGTTGCTGGATAAAAGGAGCTTCAGTACAGTAATTTACCGCGACCGCTTTTTGACCCGCTATTTTTTCAGCCATTTTTACTAAAGCGCTGTCGGTGCTGCCACTAAATGCAGGAATGGGTTCGTGTAAATCAATAACACTCACAGCGTTAGGGTATTGATCATTAATTTCTTTCGTTGCATCGTGTACTAATGCTTGTAGTTCTTTAATGCTTAAACCCGGTAATGGGCGCATATCTATGTGCATTTCACAGCAACCACAAATTCTATTCGCGTTATCGCCGCCATGAATATTACCCAAGTTCAATGTAGGGTAGGGTATTTCGAAGTGCTCTATTGAATATTTATGCTTTAATTGTTCTTTTAAGATCATCAATTTTGTAATCACTTTATGCATAACTTCAATGGCGTTAAGACCACGTTCGGGATCTGAGCTATGGCCAGAGCGACCAACTACTCTTATTGCTGTACTCATATGGCCTTTGTGCATAAATACTGGAGTCATATCAGTAGGTTCGCCTATTATACAGCGTGCAGGTTTTAAATTGGGGTGTTTACATATTTGTTGTGCACCTGCCATTGTTGTTTCTTCGTCAGCAGTGGCGAGTATTAAAATAGGTTGAGTTTGCTGCTTTTCATCAAGTTCACTGATCGCTTGTAATACAAAGGCAAAAAAGCCTTTCATATCAATACTTCCTAATCCATACAATTTATTATCGAGTTCGGTAAGTTTAAACGGATTATAATTCCAACGACTGTCATCAAAAGGCACTGTGTCGGTATGACCAGCTAGCATTAGTCCGCCATCACCTTCTCCGCGTTTTGCTAATAAATTATAGCGCCCCTTACCTCCTTCTAATTCTATAATTTCACACGTAAAACCGAGTGTTTCGCACCAACTGGCTAGGAGTTCGATTACGTTTTTATTGCTCATACACAGGTTGTCTTCAATAGCACTAATAGAAGGGGCTGCAATCAATTGTTGGTACATGGAAATAAACGAAGGTAAAGGCATAAAAAAATCCAAAATAAGTATTCAATTTAATTGCATAACAATATAAAAGTATTTATGATGAATATCAATTCACTTTTTAAGCATAAATATATTAAAGTAACGCTATGAAAATAATGCGACGATAATCAAAATTCATTAATAAAAAAGACTTAATTAGCATCTAAGCTAGTTTAAGCGAACATTATAAGTAAGTAGTAACTAATTTTAAGATAACGAGTAACAAATGAATGTAGTGATTATTGGCGCAAGCGGTTATAGCGGCGCAGAGTTAGCAAGTTTAGTTGCTAAGCATCCAAACTTAACTTTAACAGGCTGTTATGTATCTGAGGGTAGCTTAGATAAAAATAAATTGCTAAGTGATTTATACCCAGAGCACCTTGGCTTACTAGACTGCCCTTTACTTCCTCTTAGCTCATCAGCGTTTGAAGACATTCAAAGTGATGCTGATTACGTATGCTTATGTACCGATCACAAAGTAAGTGTTGATTTAGCGCCGCAATTTTTAGCTATGGGTAAAAAGGTATTTGATTTATCAGGTGGCTACCGCCTAGCAAGTAATGAAGATTACGTTACTTATTATGGTTTTGAACATCAACATCCAGAGCTTTTAAATGAAGCCGCTTACGGTCTAGCTGAGTGGAACCATGATGCTATCGCCAATGCAAAGCTAATTGCTGTTGCAGGCTGTTACCCAACTGCTGCGCTTAATGCACTTAAACCGCTTAAACAAGCAGGCTTATTGAGCAGCGAAAGTATTATTATTAATGCAGTATCGGGTGTTACGGGTGCCGGGCGTAAAGCAAGCGTTGGTACTCACTTTTGTGAAGTATCGCTTACCCCTTATGGTTTGTTTAACCATCGCCACGGTCCTGAAATTGAACAACACCTTGGCCACAAAGTTTTATTTACACCGCATTTAGGTAATTTCCCGCGTGGTATTTTAGAAACTATTTATGTACAGCTTAAGCCAGGTGTTACCAAGGAAAACGTTACAGCGGCTTATCAAGTACTTGCTAACGAGCCATTAATTCGTTTGCTAGGCGATAAAATACCGTCAATTAAAGGTGTAGCTAAGCAGCCATTTGTTGATATTGGTTGGCAACAACAAGGCACACAGTTAATTGTAATGTCTGCCATTGATAACTTATTAAAAGGCGCAGCTGGGCAGGCTTTGCAGTGTATTAATATTTCTATGAATTTAGAGCACATTACCGGCTTAAAAGGATCGTTTTAAATGAGTAAAAAAACGTGGGTTATTAAACTCGGTGGTGCAGTACTTAATACAGAAAATGCTGCAAAAGCATTGTTTGATGTACTCAATGAGCAAAAAAATGATGAGTTTGTCATCGTTCATGGCGGTGGTTCTTTAGTGGATACATGGCTAAAGCAAGCGGGTTTTGCCAGCGCTAAACATCAAGGTTTACGTATTAGCCCTGCAGAGCAAATGCCTTATATAGTGGGTGCGCTTGCAGGTTGCGCTAATAAACAATTAATGACTCAAGCTATAAGCGCAGGGCATAAACCGGTTGGCTTAAGCCTTTTTGAGGCAGGTGTTACTGCTACTCAAAAATTAAAAGCGCTTTGCCTAGTAGGTAAGTGCAAAAGTAACGACGATTCTATTATTAACGACTTACTTAAAATTGGGCGTTTACCTATTGTTAGCTCTATCGGCTTTGATGAACAAGGCTTGTGGTACAACGTAAATGCAGATGAAGCTGCAGCGGCTATTGCCAGTAATTTAAATGCAGAACTTATTTTTATGACGGATGTAGAAGCGGTACTTGACGCAAATAAACAACCGTTACATCAACTTGACACAAAACACATTGATACTTTAATTACAGATGGAGTAATTGTGGGCGGGATGGAGGTCAAAGTTAAGACCAGCCTTCACGCTGCCCAACATTTACGACGCGGTGTGTATATTTCCAGCTGGCAAAAGCCAGAAAATTTAACAGCTCTGCTGCAAGGCGAGCATGTCGGAACAAAGATTACACCATAGGTTTATTATGTTTGAAAATTTTTTAACGGGTTTAGAGTTAGACCAAGAAGGCGCACTTAATTTATTAAAGTTAGCGCAAGATATAAAAGCAAAGCCAGAAAAATACAGCCAAGTATTAGCGGGCAAATCAATCGTAACGTTATTTGAAAAACAAAGTTTACGTACACGTTTATCGTTTGATATAGGTATAAATCGTTTAGGTGGTCATGCTGTTTATTTAGATCAGCAAAATGGCGCTATGGGTGCACGTGAATCAATTAAAGATTTTGCACTTAATATTTCTACATGGGCTGATGGTATTGTGGCACGTGTAAATCAGCACAGCACATTGACTACATTAGGCGAGTTTTCATCGGTACCGGTAGTTAATAGCTTGTGTGATTTATATCACCCGTGCCAAGCGCTGGCTGATTTTTTAACGCTTCAAGAAGTACATGGTGATGTGAGCCAACTTAAAGTGGCTTACTTAGGCGAGGGCAATAACGTGACTCATTCATTGATGTTACTTGCCGCTACGCTAGGTACTGACTTTGTTGCTGTAACACCAAAAGGGTGTTCACCAGATTCACAAATACTTAAAAAAGCTGAGCAAATTGCAGCAATGAATGGTGCATCAGTCATGGTAAGTGACCGTGTTGAAGCTGCTGTTGGTGCAAACGTTGTATACGCAGATACCTGGGTATCAATGGGTGATACAACACCACTTGAGCAAGTTAAAGAAAAATACATGCCTTATCAATTAAATCAGGCATTGCTAGATCAAACAGGTGCGACTACGGTATTACATTGCCAACCGGCACACCGTGAATTTGAAATTACCTCTGAGGTAATGGATGGTCCAGCATCTAAAATTATTCAACAAGCAGAGAATCGCATGCATGCGCAAAATGCTCTGCTAGTTACATTACTAAATCCAAATTTTGTTAAGGAACACCTATGAGTTCAATTAAAAAAGTCGTTTTAGCCTATTCTGGTGGTCTTGATACGTCGGCTATCGTGCCATGGTTAAAAGAAAACTACGGCTGTGAAGTAATCGCATTTGTTGCCGATGTAGGTCAAGGCGCTGAAGAACTTGAAGGCGTAGAAGCTAAAGCAATCGCCTCTGGTGCATCTGAATGTTACGTCGTTGACTTAAAAGATGAAATGGTAAGTGACTACATTTACCCAACGCTTAAAACAGGTTCAATTTACGAAGGCACTTATTTATTAGGTACGTCTATGGCGCGCCCAATTATTGCTAAAGCACAAGTTGAAATTGCACGTAAAGTAGGTGCTGACGCACTTTCTCATGGTTGTACTGGTAAAGGTAACGACCAAGTTCGTTTTGAATCATGTTTTGCAGCACTAGCCCCTGATTTAAAAGTAATTGCGCCATGGCGTGAGTGGGACTTATCAAGCCGTGAGTCATTACTTGATTACTTAGCAGAGCGTGACATTCCGTGTTCGGCATCGGCTACAAAAATTTATAGCCGTGACGCTAACGCATGGCATATTTCGCATGAAGGTGGCGAGCTTGAAGACCCGTGGTGCCAACCAACTGAACAAGTATGGACTTGGACTAACTCTCCAGAGCAAGCACCAGATAAATCAGAACTAGTAACTTTAAAAGTTGTTGAAGGCGAAGTGGTTGCTGTAAACGGTGTAGAACTTAAGCCTTACGATTGTTTAGTTAAATTAAACGATATTGCATCACCTCATGGTGTTGGACGTGTTGATATTGTAGAAAACCGTTTAGTCGGCATGAAGTCGCGCGGTTGTTATGAAACCCCAGGCGGCACCGTAATTATGGCGGCCCTTCAAGCCATTGACGAGCTAGTGCTTGATAAAGCAAGCCGTAAGTGGAAAGAAGTACTCGGTGGTGAATTTTCGCATTTGGTATACGACGGTCGTTGGTTTACACCTCTTAAAGATTCTATTTTAGCCGGTGCTGAAGCACTTTCTAAAGTGGCAACAGGTGAAGTGGTACTTAAGCTATACAAAGGCCAAGTAACTGCAGTTCAAAAGCAGTCACCAAATAGCTTATATAGCGAAGCATTCGCTACATTTGGCGAAGACGATGTGTATGACCAATCACACGCTGAAGGCTTTATTCGTTTATTCTCGCTTTCAAGCAGAATTTCAGCACTCGCTAAAAAGTAAATTATTTATAGCCCCTGTAAAAGGGGCACTACAGGGTTTGGAGAGATTTCATGGCATTATGGGGCGGACGTTTTTCTACGGGTCCAGATGAGGCGTTTAAGCAATTTAACGACTCTCTTCCCTTCGATTATCAGCTAGCGGAGCAAGATATTATTGGCTCTGTGGCATGGGCTGGCGCGCTTGAACAAGTAAATGTGTTATCGAATGATGAGCACAAAGAGCTTGTTGCGGCATTATATGAGTTACTTGAAGAAGTAAAAGCTGATCCACTCGCAGTAGCTACTTCCGGCGCAGAGGATATTCACTCGCATGTTGAAGCTGCTTTAATCGAAAAAGTAGGTGATTTAGCTAAAAAATTACATACAGGCAGAAGCCGTAATGACCAAGTAGCAACAGACTTTAGATTATGGTGTAGAGATACAGCCGAGCATATTTTAAAAGCAATTGAGCAGCTTAAAGGTGAGTTTGTTGCTTTAGCTGAGCGTGAACTGGGTACAATACTACCAGGTTATACACATTTACAACGTGCTCAGCCAGTATTATTTAGCCATTGGTGTATGGCTTACGTAGAAATGCTAGAGCGTGATGAAAGCCGCCTGCAAGATGCAAAAGCACGCATGAATTTTTGCCCATTAGGCAGTGGTGCATTAGCCGGCACAGCTTACCCCATTGATCGCCAAACACTTGCGCAAGGCTTAGGCTTTACAGGCGCTACTAAAAATAGCCTTGATGGCGTATCTGATCGTGACTTTGTTGTAGAGCTATTAAGTTGTGCTTCTATTTCGATGATTCATCTATCACGTATGTCTGAAGATTTAATATTTTACAACTCTGGTGAAGCGGGTTTTATTGAGCTTGCTGATAATGTAACGTCGGGCTCATCGCTCATGCCTCAGAAGAAAAACCCTGATGCACTTGAGCTTATTCGTGGTAAAACCGGGCGTGTGTTTGGTGCGTTTAGCGCGATGATGATGACGTTAAAGGCGCTGCCACTTGCCTACAATAAAGATATGCAAGAAGACAAAGAGGGCATATTTGACGCGATGCCAACATGGCTTGCCTGTATTCATATGGCACAAGCCTGTATTAAAGGCGTTAAAGTAAGAGGCGATCGAACTCTTGCTGCTGCTAAAGGTGGCCATGCTAATGCGACAGAACTTGCAGATTACCTTGTTGCTAAAGGCGTACCGTTTAGAGAAGGGCATCATATTGTGGGTGTGCTTGTTCAGCTTGCTATTAGTGAAGGTAAAACACTTGAAGATCTTTCGCTTGCGCAGTACAAATCGGTAAGCGACGTGTTTGAAGACGATGTATATCCGGTACTTGAAATTGACGCCTGTATAAAAGCGCGTCAAGCACTTGGCGGTACATCCATTGAGCAAGTAACGAATGCAATAAAAGAAGCGAAAAAAAAACAGCAAATAACGGTTCGTGATGCCAACTTAGATGATGTTGAATCAATAGCTAAATTGGTTCAGCACTGGGCAACTGTAGGCGAAAACCTACCGCGTGCTAAAAGTGATATGGTGCATTCAATAAATGAGTTTGCTGTAACTGAAATTAACGGCAGAGTAACTGGGTGTGCGTCGTTGTATATATACGACACTGGCCTTGCTGAAATACGCTCATTGGGTATAGACCCACAAAGCGCTGTTTCAGGACAGGGTAGACAGCTAGTTGAGCACTTATTAGTTAAAGCCAAAAAATTGGCACTAAATCGGGTAATCGTATTAACACGTGTTCCGGACTTTTTCGAAAAGCAGCGTTTTATATTTTGCTCTAAAGAGAGCCTGCCTGAAAAGGTAATGAAAGATTGTGAACTTTGCCTTCGTAAAGAAAATTGTGACGAAGTAGCAATGGAATATATTTTGAAGTTAAGTACACGTGCGGAGATCCCGTGTAAATACGTAGCTTAAAATCCCTGGATATAAAAACGTACGGTTACCCCTGTGCGTTTTTTTATGTCTGCAGTAAACTGGTCGGAGCTGTTTGGTTTGATTATGTAAATATATTTTGAGTGAGTTTTAAGGTGTCAAAAAAAGTTGGCACATTGGTTGCTTTGTTAAAGTAGACAACAAAGTAGATGGTAAAGAAAATAGTAAAATAGCTATCACTACTTTAAACAGGTGATGCATTTATCTGCATAATAATGTGGTTAAAAATTGCACCAAATATAATTAAAACTTTTACAAGGATCAATCACATGCAAGTTTCAGCTAATAGCCAATTACAAATGCAAGCATACAACAAAACACAACAATTAAAGCCTGCAATGGAACAAACTGCTAGCCCTAAAACCCTGCAATCTGATACAGTAAGCATCTCTCAAGAGGCTATTGCTGCAGCTGGTGCAGAATTACAGCGCGGTGGTGGTATAATACCTATAAAACCTAAGTAATTAATTAAGGTTATAAATGTTTTTAACTGAATTTTTTGGTTTTTTTTCGCTTTCAGCATTTACAATGTGGGGATTTTTAATGGCATTTTTTTTCAATGCCTTTGTTTACTCCCTAAATGTAAAAAGAGATACAAACCTATTGTTCAGTTCGTTTGTTATGATGGTTTCTTACACACTCTCTGATTATTTCTTTACATGGCTGTCGATAAAAACTACTGTATTGTTAGATTGGGCAATATATGATGTTCTAACTATTTTAATTCTTTTTATGAGCCTAGCCTGTAAGAAAAAAACCTCCGTTTCATTCATATACTTGATCGTAGGACTATCAATAAATTTAACTTTTTTTCTTTTGATGTATTTTGATTTATATGTACATCAAAACAAAAAACCGTGGTTATTATGGGACATTTACGCAGTTTCAGTTAATATTATAGACTTCACAATGATTGTTGCACTTATTGTTGATAGAGATTTTCTCGGTCTTAATAAATTAAAAAACAAAACCTTCAGCTACTTCAAGTCAAACGATAATCATAAAGTAACTTAGCTTAAAATGTACTTAACTGGTGCTTTCCTAGATTATATAAATGCTTTTACACAATGGGGCTTTTTAATGGCCTTTTTGTATTGCTTAGTATCTAGTATCAATACTAAAAATAAATCCCATCTCATTACATCAACCATAATGTTGTGTTCATATTTTTTGAGTGGATACTTTACTATATTGAATGATCCTTATTTAGATTGGATTTTATATGACTTACTTACCATAGCAGCAATACTTTTTTTTAAAAAAATTGACCTTATTAAATATTGCCCAAGTGCTAATTTTATTCTAATAGGTTTAGCTATTAATAGCCTTCTCGCATCAATAATGCATTACGATCTGTATATTCTTTACCACTTAGATGAGTGGTGGTATTGGAGCTTTTATTCTGTTGGGAGTACTTTAATAGATATATTGATGATGCTTTCGCTGATACTGAATAAAAAATTTGTACAAATGTCACCTTTTAAAATTATTACTTTAAATTCCAAAAATCTTAAAAATAATGAGTGAACTTATAGTTAGTCCAACAGTATCGTTTTACATTGGAGGGCTTGTACAATGGGGATTCCTTATGGCCTTTTTATACTCCCTTGCTCATTCGATTAATAAGCCTAATAAAGAAAGAGTGTATTTGTCTTTGGTTATGAGTGTTTCATATTCATTTAGTATATTTACAAATATGGATACGGTAACTTATCTAGATTTTTTGTTTTCCGATATTTTAACTCTTCTAGTTATTATTTTCCTTAGACGGCTCTGGCATAATGGTATTACCTACCTATATATTATTACTGGTTTAGCTATAAACTCAGCTTTACATTTCTTCATGCATTACGACATCTATATATTAAATAATACAAATTATTGGTGGCTTTGGAATACTTACGCAATTGGGATCAACGCTGTGGATTTTATAATGGTAGCTATATTTTTTATAAACAAAGATTTTCTATGTTTGATGAAATTAAAAACTGGTTTGATTACTAGTTTGAAAAGGACGGTTGGTGGCTGATCTACTTTGGAGCCTTGTCGATTTAGGCGATAATATAGGACTATTATTTACTTGGTTCTTTTTAATCTCATTTTTATATAATCTATCAGTAAGTATAAATAAGGCAGATAAAAACCTGCTACAGTTATCACTCATTATGCTGGTTTCTTATACTTCAAGCCTTTTTATGGATCCTCACACTGCGACTCCTCACTTAAATTATTTTTATTTTGATTTTGTTACCATAGGTATATTATTAATTTGGCGAGCTGTATGTAAAAGACCTATCTCTATTGCTTTTGTCTATGTAATTGTTGGTCTATTTATTAATGCGTGTTTGTTCCTGGGTATGCATTACGACATTGTAATCGTTGGCACTCTTTACTATTGGTGGTTTTGGACCATTTACACATTCGGCATGTACTTTATCGATTTTACTATGGCGCTCATACTAATTATCAATAAAGACTTACTGAAACTAGTTTGGTTAATTAAAAGGTTAAAACCATCTCCTATATAATTGCCAAATTAGCGCATACGAGTTATGCGCTAATGAAATAAATAGCTACTGGCCGTCACAGCCTAATTTAGTTTTTAGAGCTTTAACTATTACAGGGTCTACAAACTGGCTTACGTCACCATTATGACGAGCTACTTCTTTAACGAGAGTGGATGAAATAAATGAATTTCGCTCTGCGGGTGTTAAAAATACGCTTTCTAAGTCTGGATTTAGGCGACGGTTCATATTTGCTAATTGAAACTCGTAGTCAAAATCAGATACCGCTCTAATACCGCGAATAAGCACATTAGCATTGTGCTCGCGCGCAAGGTCTGCCAATAAGCCAGAAAAACCAATTACCTTAACATTATCTAAGTGGCTTAAAATAGTGTTGGCCAGTTCAACTCGTTCTTCAAGGTTAAAGCAGGGCTTTTTACTTGGGTTATTAGCAACCGCAACTAATACAGTATCAAACATTTTAGCAGCACGTTGAATAAGGTCTGTATGCCCATTAGTTAGCGGGTCGAATGTACCAGGGTAAATTGCAGTAACTTTCATAATGTTCACTATTTATTATTTTAGCGTTAGTTTAACAGTGTTTGTGATACAAAGCAGCCTAGCTAAAAAGTATGCAAATGTTTGTTTTATTTAAACAGGTCAGTCCATGGTGGGAGTGTTTTAATGACTCATATTTGTTTATACTCCTAAATCTCTTTTGAGTGTAATGTAGCCTATAGATAATTGAGTATTAGCATATGAATACCAAGGATAAAATAATACACACCAGTATTTTGTTGTTTAACGAAAATGGTGAGCGTGCAATATCAACAAACCATATTGCATCAAACTTAGGGATGAGCCCGGGTAACCTTTATTATCACTTTAAAAATAAAGAGGATATTATCCGTCATATTTTTGCGTTGTATCGCGATCATTTAAATACTCACTTTAAACCCATTAATAAAGAAGATGATGCATTTAGTCATTTAACCGCTTACCTAGATTCGTTATTTGAATTGATGTGGCGTTATCATTTTTTTTACGACAACTTAGGCGATATTCTCTCTAGAGACTCAGAGTTAAAACAAGCTTACATTGATTTCCAGCTGGAGTTATTAGAGCAAGTTCGTAAAATTATTTTAGGGCTTCGCGATAGTGAAATGATTGCTATTGATGAGCAAGATGTCATTGATTTAGCACATACACTTAAGCTAACAGTTAGTTTTTGGACGCCTTATATTAAAGCCCGTAGGCCAAGCGGTACGCTTGCTGAGCAAGATATCTATCATGGTATTTTAAAAGTGCTCACGTTATTTAGAGCGTACAGTACCGATAAAAGCATTGATAAAATGAACCTATTACGAGAAAAATATACCGAATTAGCGCAACAAGCCCCAACTGTCGTTTAGCCGTTGGTCTTTGGCTGTTTCCTAGACGCTGAATTTTTTGCTATAATCGCGCGCCAAATGCCTGGGAGCGCGAATTCCCGCAGTCTAAGAGTGAACTATGCTTAAATTTATCGTCAAACTACATCCTGAAATAGCCATTAAAAGCCGTTCGGTCCGTAAACGCTTTACTAAAGTGTTAGAAAATAACATTAAAATTGTATTGCGACGTCTTGACGAAAAAGTACAAGTAAGAAATAACTGGGATAATATTTCAGTTGTTACAAAGCTTGAAGATGCACAAGTTCGCCTTGATTTTATCGACAGTCTTAAACGCATACCCGGCATTGTTCAATTTATTGAAGTAACCGAAACACAATTCGAAACGCTTGATGATATTTACCAAAAAACAATAGCGTTAGTTGGGCATACAATTATAGGTAAAACCTTTTGTGTTCGTGCTAAGCGTATAGGGCAACACGACTTTACATCAACTGACTTAGAGCGTTATGTTGGTGGTGGGTTGAACCAGCATATTGAAGGCGCAAGTGTTAAACTTAGCCGCCCAGAAGTAACAATACGCTTAGAAGTAAAAGACGATAAAGCTTATATTGTTTCTCATACACATTTTGGTATGGCTGGCTTTCCGCTACCAACCCAAGAAGATGTGCTTTCGCTTATGTCAGGAGGCTTTGACTCCGGCGTAGCAAGTTACCAAATGATCCGTAAAGGCGCACGTACTCACTTTTTATTCTTTAATCTAGGTGGCGCAGCGCACGAGATTGGCGTTAAACAAGCAAGCTACTATTTATGGAAAAAATACAGCTCAACTCATAAAGTTAAGTTTGTAACCGTTGATTTTGAACCTGTAGTTGCTGAAATTCTAGAAAACGTTGAAAACAGCCAAATGGGTGTTGTACTTAAACGTATGATGATGCGCGCGGGTAGTGTGGTTGCACAAAAGTTAAACATTCAAGCACTTGTCACTGGTGAAAGTATTGGCCAAGTATCTAGTCAAACATTAGCGAATTTAAGCGTGATTGACCGTGTTACTGAAACGCTTATTTTACGCCCGCTTATTCAACACGATAAGCAAGAAATTATTAATATTGCTCGCCAAATTGGTACGGCCGAAATGGCAGAAACAATGCCTGAATACTGTGGTGTTATTTCTAAAAAGCCAACGGTTAAAGCCAAAATAGACGTTATTCTTGGTGAAGAAGAAAAGTTCGACTTTGACGTGCTAGATACCGTTGTAAACAACGCACGTATAATGGACGTGCGTGATATTGACGTAGAAGCCAAGCAAGAACTTAAAGAAGCTGAGTCAGTTGCAGATTTACCTGTAGGCTCTGTAGTAGTTGATATTCGCTCACCAGAGGAAGAAGAAGCTGCGCCGTTAGTAATTGACGGTGTTGAAGTGGTACATTTACCATTTTTCCGCTTAGCAACTAAGTTTGGTGATTTACCAAAAGACACTGACTACTATTTATATTGTGACAGAGGCGTAATGAGCCAGCTACAAGCACTTATGCTGCACGAACAGGGGTTTGAAACTGTAAAAGTTTATCGCCCATAAGGTTTGTCGTCTTAAGATTAAGAATTTATATAAGCGTGGTTTATACCACGCTTTTTTTTGCCTGAATTTTGACAAACAACTCATCGTTATAAGGTGTAGGAATACCGTGAAGTTTACCTTGTTGGCTAATATAGCCACATATAGCTGATATTTCAGTTTCTCTGCAATGCGCAACATCTTGCTGCATTGAAGAGTAATTGTCAGACGTTAATTCCATTATTTTATAAGCGGTATTGAGCGCTTTAATTAATGGGATATTAAGTCCTTGTACCTTTGCTATATTGCATGCTTCAGTGAGTGAATTAAATATTATAGCGTTGTACTTAGGTGCGCGTAATTCGCCATTTTTTACATTACTTAAAGCGCTTAATGGGTTAATGGCAATATTTACGAGTAGTTTTTCAAAACGAAGCTGCTGAATGTTATTAGTAAATTTTAGGTTTGGTATTACTTTAAAAATATCAGTTATTGGCGCGCTATTTTGAAAAGCTAATCCATTACAAGCACCAATAACACTTTGCCCTTCACCAGTATGTTGCACAATATATTGGTTTGATTTAAAACCCGCTATGCTGGTCGTTAAAAAGTAGAGTGCTTGATGAGTGCCTAGCTGGTTATTTACCTCGTCAACATTCCCCATTCCGTTATGCGAAAGTACAACGGAGCAATGCGTTGGTAAAAAAGGTTTTATTTGTGAAAATGCATCAAGTACTTGAAAGGCTTTAACGGTAAATAAAACCACATCAAATTCAGCCGCTTTATTTAGCTGATTTAATGAAATAAATTGTGCGTCAATTTTTTTTGATGCGCCCTTTCCTCTACTGTAAAAGCGAGTGTTTGTTGGGCTTTTGCGAGTTAAAATACTGACATTATGCGACGCACTTAAAAAGTGGCTTAGTAATAAGCCAATAGCACCATCGCCAACGATTAAAATATTAGCCATATGGGTTCTTTTTTCGAGGAGTAAAAATAACTCTTAATATAAAGTAGCTTGCAGCACCTGCAAAATCAGCAAAAAAATCACCAAGTGATGCTTGCCTATAGGGGAGTGCGTCTTGCATTATTTCTATTGAGGCGCCATAACCTGCTAATAAAAGTATTTGAGCATATAGAGGAAGCTTAAACGCTTTATCCATTATTATGGCTAATATAAAAAAAATCCCAAAATGGGCGACTTTATCAACATGGGGGAATAGGTTTGTAACCCCACCTTTTATTTCTTTGGCAAATAAAAAGGTAAACGCTACTATGCTGACTAAAAAAATTGCTTGATAAACACGCCTTGTCACGACAAATCCTAAGATCGCTTAAAAAAGAGGCGCTAGTATATCAAACTAATTTAATATCGCACCTGAACAAGATGCAGAAAAATGTAAAGATTTATAATTTTAGCGTTATAATTGCCACATAAAATTAAGATTAAATAGTTAGGAGCAAACAATGCCTTCATTTGATATTGTATCTGAAGTAGAAATGAACGAAGCTAAAAACGCGGTTGATAACGCAAATCGTGAACTAGAAACTCGCTTTGATTTTAGAGGTGTTGACGCATCTATAGAGCTAAATGATAAAACAATTAAGCTAAAAGCTGAAGCGGACTCTCAGGTTATGCAATTATTTGATATTTTAGCGAATAAAATATCTAAGCGTGGTATGGATGTATCAAGCCTAGAACTTCAAGATATTACGCGAGCGGGTAAAAATGTTTTTCGTAATGTAGGTCTTAAACAAGGTATTGAAAAAGATATGGCTAAAAAAGTAGTTAAAGCCATCAAAGATTCAAAAGTTAAAGTTCAAGCGGCTATTCAAGGCGAAGAAGTACGTGTTACGGGTAAAAAACGTGACGACTTACAAGAAGCAATGCAAGTAGTACGCAGTGCTGAATTAGGTCAGCCTTTTCAGTTTAAAAATTTCCGCGACTAATAAAGCGAGGGCGTTCAGAATTCTGTGTCAGCCTAAATTGCTAAATATCTAGCACACCATCTAACCTACCTTCGAAGTGGATG
>NZ_JADYXE010000089.1:0-6051 GCF_015864465.1 Pseudoalteromonas sp. SWN29 | reverse complement strand
CATTGTTTTTCCACGCCCTCTACTTAATTTTAATGATTAAATATTAAGCGCGACAACTAGTCTGACAGAGAGGGCTATGAAAACACTAAACATTATTTTTGGACTCGCATTACTCTTTACTATTACAAATGCTAACGCAGTAGAGGGGCTAATCTCAGTAAAAAGCCCATTAAGTGCAAAAGCCACTATGGATAAGTTTGAGAATTTGGCAAAACAAAAAGGGCTAAATATATTTGCACGAATAGATCACGCCGCCGGTGCTAAAAAAGTGGATAAGGAGCTTAACCCAACAGAAGTACTTATTTTTGGTAATCCTAAAGGTGGAACACCTCTTATGCAGTGCGCACAAACAATCGGTATTGATTTACCGCTAAAAGCACTGGTATGGGAAGACGCACAATCGCAAGTGTGGTTAAGTTACAACGATCCTACATATATAGCTGCGCGCCATAACGTACCAAACTGTTTAGTTGCTACAAAATTAAGTAAAGTATTAAACACACTCGCAACCGCAACTGTTAAGCAGTAAATTAAAAAAATGTAAGTAAATAACGAGCACTTACATTAAGCGTTAAAATAGAAAAGGAGCCATTATGTTTTACGATGATATGCAGGGGGTATTACGCGTACTTATAATTGGTGTGCTGGGTTATGTAGCACTGGTGTTTTGGTTACGCGTATCGGGTAAACGTACGCTTTCAAAGTGGAATGTGTTCGACTTTGTAGTCACCATTGCGCTGGGCTCTATATTAGCGTCTGTTATTATTTCTAAAAGTGTCCCGCTGTTTGAGGGCATTCTTGCCTTTATTGTACTAATAGGGCTGCAATACGCTATTACCTGGTTTAGTGTGCGCTCGTCACAATTTGCAGCGCTTGTAAAAGCAAAACCCACGTTATTATTAAGTAATGGCGAGTATTGTGATTCAGCCCTTAAATCACAACGGGTAACAAAGTCAGAAATTCGTGCTGCAGTGCGAGGCGCAGGTATTATTGCAATAGAAGAGGTAGCCGCAGTTGTGCTCGAAACAGACGGCAGCTTTAGCGTAATGCCACACAATAACAGTGGCTCTAAAACCGCGTTAAGCGATGTAGTGTGAGTATTAAATAGTAAGATCATTAAAGAGAAGACAGGCTTTATTGCCTAGCAGATTCAAGCCTGTCTTATATAACTATTTTAGCTATTTAGCCGGTTCTAATAAACTAAACGTAGGCAAGCGCCATTTAAAGCGTATTGATGCCATACGTATTAAGTATCCCGCAACTAGGCTTACAATAATGCTTATGTTGTCGTCAATATTGTAATGGTGCAGCGCTAAATATAAGCACGCTACAATTAACGCCACGCTAGCATACAGCTCGTTGTGCAATACCAACGGTGCTTGACGACATATTAAATCACGCAATAAGCCACCAAATACGCCAGTAACAATGGCTGCCACAACACAAATACCATAGTGCAAGCCCATATTAAGCCCCACTTGGCAGCCAATAATGCTAAATGCAGCTAAACCGAGGGCATCTAAGCGCATAAATATGCCTTTAAATTTAACCACCCATTTAGCCAGCCACGTAGTCACAATGCCTGCAATACAAGTAATTAATAAATACTCTGGGTGCTGTACCCACGTAAGCGGGTAATTGCCTAGTAATATATCTCGTACGCTGCCACCGCCAATTGCCGTTGCACTGGCTACTAGCACTACGCCAAACCAGTCCATTTTCATTCGTCCTGCGCTAAGTGCGCCAGTCATGGCTTCTGCTGTAATACCAATAATATAAACAATCGTTAATAGCATGAGATAATCACTTGAAATATGTGCGTAAAAATAAAGGAGTGATTGTATAGATAAATGAGCTAAAAAACGAATGAGAAATCATACTAAAAAAGCTTAATTCAGATAGAAATAACTAATGACAAAATACAGTGTAAACAGCCTGTTAAGTCACTGTAGAGCTGAGGGTTAATTATTAAAATTTAAAGGACATTTATCCGTTAGCCATAAAATAAAGCTGGTTGATTTTTTACTTGGTTTTAGTCCTATGAGCATTTTTAGAGCACTAGTTTTAGCGCTTTAATTAATAGCTAAATTTAATAGTTAAGTTTAATTATTAAGCTTAATAGATAGAGCGTGAAATTAACGCAATATGAATAAATAGTTGCATGGTTTTAATTTAGGAACGTATAATAACAAGTGTTAACTAAATGAAACTAGCGTAAAACGCAGTTTAAGCATTACAGGTTATTAAGGCACACATATGCACAAAGGATTGTTAAAGTCGTGGAAAACAGACAAAGGTTTTGGTTTTATTAAATCAGACATCCTAGAACACGACACGTTTATACACATATCAGCGCTCAAACACATGAGCCGCAAGCCTAAAGTTGGCGACACTATTTATTTTGAGGTTGCAACACAGCCCGACGGTAAAACAAAAGCAATTAACTGTCGCATAGAAGGCGTTACAGAGCTAAAAGCACCTTACCAAAAACACACACAACAGCCGTACCGTATGGCTAAATCTAATTTTGCCAGTAGCTTTTTAGGTAAAGTTGCCTCAATAGCGCTAATTGCTGCACTTTGCTTTTATGCGATTAATAAATACAACGCTCACTCAAGCAACCAAACTCCCATTCTCTTAAATGACGATTTAGCCACCAATGATGATTTAGCCACCAATGATGATTTAGCCACCTTTGATGAAAAGTACCCAGAAGTAGTTATTCCAAAAAGCACGCAAAATTTTACGTGTGATGGCAGGCAATATTGTACTGAAATGCGCTCACGCGAAGAGGCGGTATTTTTTATTAATAACTGCCCGGATACAAAAATGGATGGCGATAGGGATGGTGACCCTTGTGAGAGGGATACACGGTTTTAAAGGGTAGGGCTATAAAGCTTTTAGCTTTAAAAAAATAGAATTAATTAATTGCTGTATATAAATACAGTTATTTGCAATTTACCCCATAACATTATTAAAAGTCGTTTTGGGTAATTAAACCACTAACGTAGTTTTGATAAGTTTCATGTAATTTAGGTATCATTTAAAAAAGGATAAATAATGGATTTAGAGTTAGGAACACAAAATTTAAAAAGGGCAGATGTTTCATTAGAAACTTTCCTATCAAGAATTAGCACTGGTAAAGCCATTTTATTCACAGGTGCAGGTTTCTCTTTAAATACAAAAAATTTAAATGGAGAGGAACCTCCTCTAGCCAAAGGCTTAGCAAAAAAAATTGCTGAACTAGGAAAAATGGAGTCTAGTGATAATTTAATGTATGTGTCGGATTACTACCTTACGTACAAGTCTAAACCCAATTTATTAAGTTTGCTAAAGAATAACTTTGTATTGGATGAAGTAAGTGAAGATCATATTTCGATATGTTCAATACCATGGAAAAGAAGTTACACAACAAATTATGATAATGCAATTGAGCTTTCGTATAGAAAAAATGGAAAAAATGTTGAATCATTATGTATAGAAGATAATCCTAATGACTATATTCACATTGGCAATATTTGCTTACATATAAATGGAAAAATTGAAAATTCCACCCTTGATGACTTGGATAGCAATATAAAGTTAAGTAATTCCTCTTATATTTCCGCAGATTGTTTCACAAGTTCACATTGGTTTTATCATTTTAAGAGGGATCTGGAAAGCTGTACGGCTTTAGTTTTTGTAGGCTATTCATTATATGATTTAGATATTCAGAAGTTTTTATTTGATAACCCATCAATTAAAGAACGAACTTATTTCATAACACGGGAAGAGGCTAGTCACGAAGAAACTTATTTCTTGGGGAAATTTGGACATGTACTTGCTATAGGAGTTGATGGGTTAAGTAATATAGTACAAAAAAATAAAGATGCAATTTTAGATCAGGAACACGAAGACTATACAGAGTCATTAGTGAAATACGAAGGTACATCAGATCATATTAATATTAGAGATGCAGAGGTCGAAAGGTTTATTTTACATGGTGATATTAAACAATCACATTTAGATAGGGCTATTTCAATTACGCAAAGTATTCCTTACCTTATTAATAGAAACTATGTAAAAGAAGTTTGTGAGGCTCTAAATGATGGCAATAATGTTGTTTTAGTTTCTGAGTTGGGTAACGGGAAGTCAATTATTTTAAAAAGTGTTGTTGCTAACTTATTCAAAAACGGTATCGATACTTATACTTTAGAGGATGACGAGGGAGATTATTTAAGTGATTTGGATGTCTTAAGTAAGATCAACAAAAAGTTAGTAGTTGCTGTAGATGATTATGATAAGTATGTTGATCTAATTAAACATTTTGATGTTACAAAACCAACGAATATTAGTTTAATTATTACCTCCAGAACATCTGAACATGAGAGGCACCGGCATGAGTTTACTTCATTTGAAAGTAAGTTTTCGGAAATCTCTATAGACATACTTAAGAAAGATGAAGTTGAATCCTTTATTGACATTATTGACAATATTGGTATTTGGGGGGAAATAGCAAGCTGGAGCCATGAAAAAAAAACGAGCCATTTAATTCGAAAACACCATGCCCAACTTTCATTAATATTATTAGATTTATTTAATTCACCTTATATCGTAGATAAGGTTAAACAGATAACCAACGATTTGTTTAGTAACTTAAAGTATAAAGATACAGCCTTTGGAATTGCCTTGATTGAAACTGTCGGACTTAAGCCAAAATCAAGTTTAATATCTGAGTTATCACTAAATAATGAAATTTATGATGGTAGATTAACGAATAATCCGTCATTTAGAGAGTTATTTAAAGTCGAAAACAATGCTGCAACCTCAAAATCAAGCGTATTTTCTTTATCTCTTATTAAAAACTATTTCTCATCTAATTATATTGTCGAGCAATTGCTTCTAATTGCTAAACATTTAAATTCAGAGGGGGGGCGTTCCTATGAGGAAAATACAGTTTTTAAAGCGCTTCTAAAGTTCTCTTTTATTGAAAGGTTGTTACCAGAACAAAATAGAAAAAATAATTTATCTAGATACTATGAAAATCTAAAAATCGCGGCTCCTTGGTTAAAAACCAGTCCGCATTTTTGGGTACAATTTGGCATGTCACGTCTACCTTATAAAGATTTTAAAAAAGCACAGGATTATTTTGATCAGGCTTACTCTTTTGCAAAAAATAGAGATAATTATCACACAGAAAATATTGATACTCAGCAAGCAAGGCTCTATATTCTTCAATGCCTTGAAACTAAAGACACAGTTCAAGCAGTAAAGTATTTCCAAGCTGCTGATGATTTGTTGAACTCATTAAACGATGATATTTATAAATTCAGGCAAGTCATTAAATATAAAGAGGTGTACATTCATAAATTCGCAGGGTTATCTAACAAACAAAAGGTAGCTTTTGAGCATTCATGTAAGAACTTTCAATCTTCTGTAGAGCGTGCTTCACAGATAGGAAAGATAAGTATAAATGATGAAAAAACAATCTCAAAAGTTATAGAAACTTTAGATTTTATTATAAGTGATATTAAGGTGAAACGTTAATTCACTAACTGTTTAAGCTGATAAAAAAATTGGCCTATAGCCAACCATTTTTTAGCTTAACAGGGCTTTAGGCGTCATTGGGAAGTTATGGAGGTCCCTTGAATTTCGAACAAAAACAATGCATAGACTCCCTTGAAGAAGCAGAGAAGAACTTTTTGGTTGCTTCAAATGCATATGATGCAATATCAAACCTGCATGGAACTCATATTATTGATAATTACCTAAAAAAATACCTTGACCCTAAACGATGCAGCTCAGAAAGCCTAAAGCAAAGAGCTAATAGCAGAATTAACAAGACACCCAATCTAAATTTTGCACTTTTCGAAGTTAGAGGCTAGCCTTTATTTAGTGCAAAAAACAAGCAGGGTGTCTTATGGCAATTGCAAGAAAGCGTCAAGTAAGTTTGGTTGATACAAAATACTACCATTGTATTTCACGGTGTGTTCGTCGTGCATTTTTATGTGGGGAAGACCGTTTTACTGGTCAATCTTACGAGCATCGACGAGGGTGGGTTGAAGATAAGCT